>JAFYDR010000124.1 GCA_017544725.1 Kiritimatiellia bacterium | reverse complement strand
TTCATGGGGAATAACTTGTCGATTTCGCGGGCGTTGTCGTTACACAACCGGACGCGACGGAGCGCGTCCCTCCCATCCGTCACTGCAACCTCTGGTTGCTTACTTCTCAGCCTCTCAGCCTCCCCGCTTCTCAGCTGGGCGGCTTCGCCGCCCTACGAAGTTATAGGCAAGATGCGTTCTCCAAATTCTTCAAAAAATTTCTGAATGGGGTGTTGACGGGCGGGGGTGGAATCCGTTATACTATCCGTTCCTTTTTATGCAGGAGGTCTTTCGTGAACGTAGAGCTGATTGAAAAAGCAAAGGTTCGTATTCCGAGCATTCCCGTGCTCGTCAATGTGATTTCCAAGCGTGTTCGCCAGTTGAACATGCCGGGCGAACGTCCGTATGTGAAACCGCTGTCGTATGACGAGGACAAGGCTGATATCGCGTTGCGCGAGATCGCGGAGGGCAAGCTGGCTTCGGAAGTCGATTTCACGGAAATCGCCAAGGCGGAGGCCGCGCACACGCGTTGGTCGCAGCCCGGTGCGCTCAAAGGATTGGGGCCTAGTCGTTGAGCGAAAAGAAGGACAAAAAGAATCGGCTGGGGGGAAACCTTGCGGTCAATCGCCGCGCCACGCATGACTATTTTGTCCTAGAACGCCATGAGGCCGGCATTGAGTTGGTCGGAACGGAGGTCAAGGTGGTCCGCAACGGGGAGGCCGGCCTGGTCGGCTCTTACGCGGAGGTGAAGGACGGGCAGTTGTTTGCCCACGCCGTTCGAATTCCGCCATACGCCTTTGGCAACCGTTTCAATCATGATTCCCTGCGCACGCGGCGTCTGTTGATGCACAAGAAGGAGATTCGCAAGCTTCAGACGTTTCAGGATCAAAAGGGATTGACTTTGATTCCGCTTCGGCTATACTTGACTGCGAAAGGACTTGTGAAAGTCGAGATCGGCATCTGCCGCGGTAAGCAGCAGCAGGACAAGCGCGAGACGGTGAAACGGCGGGATGCGGATCTGGAAGCCCGCCGCGCGATGCGGCAGGGATGAGACTGGACGGAGGTAATTTCAACACTACGGAATGCACGGATCGCACGGAATGATCATTTCGGAAACGCCACGATTTTCTGTGTATGGAGTGAGTTCCTTGGTTGAAAAAACGAGAGCAGAGAGGTTGCTCGACGGATTAAAGGAGGAATAAGACCATGATGGCTGGACACTGGCAGATTTTGATCGTACTGTTGATCATCTTGATTCTCTTCGGCGGCAAGAAATTGCCTGAGTTGGCCCATTCGCTGGGCAAGAGCATCGGCGAGTTCAAGAAGGGCAAGGAAGAGGGAGACAAGCAGGGGAGTGAGGTAGTCAAAAACCTGATGGACGAGGTGAAGAAGGAAATCCCCTCTGCGCAGGTTGACCAGACTGCCGAGCCTGCTAAGTCTGCGGAGAAGCAGGCGTAAGCGTCTTGCTGTTCGCGCTTCCCCGGTTTCCCTTGTGGGAACTGGGGCTTTTTTGTCTGCGTTTTTGGAAATGAATTATGGATTCCGTCTCCTGGATGTTGTGTGTGCGTCTGCTTGTTGCCGCCCTCTTGGGTGGTTTGATCGGGCTGGAGCGTGAGTACCGAGCAAAGGAAGCAGGACTGAAGACCCACTTTCTTGTGGCATTGGGTTCTGCGCTCTTCATGCTCGTTTCCCAGTTCGGCGTAAGCGATGCGCTTTCGTCATTGCTCCTGCAACACGGCGATCAGTTTCCCGTGCGTGCCGACATCAGCCGGATTGCCTCCCAGATCGTGACGGGAATCGGATTTCTCGGCGCGGGAACGATTGTGCTGCACAAGCGGTTTGTGGTGGGGTTGACGACCGCCGCCACGATTTGGACAACGGCTGCAATCGGTATCGCTGTGGGCGGCGGTCTGTTCGCAGTTGCGACTATCGCTACGCTTGTGACCATTGCGGGACTGGAATTGTTCATGCTCGTTGAACGGCGGATCGGTTCTGCGCGACACGAGTTGCAAGTGACGATGTGGGCGGAGGACAAGAAGGCTGTCTCCGCCGCTGTCTCTGCGTTGACGGCGATGCGCGGTGTCACGCTCAACTCGTATCTGGTGGCGCGACATGGAAAGAGCGGGTTGAATGTGACAGTCGCTCTTGCTGCGCCGGTTCGCACAGTCACGCCCGCGTCGATTCTTGCTCGGCTCAACGAGATACCGGGAATCGAAACAGAGACGGTCGAGTAGGGGACGAAACGAATACGACTTGGAGACATGACGCAGGAGAAGCGCGAGGGGGATTTATGACGGTGACGGGAAAGCGGGTCTATGTATTAGGAACGGGCGTGAGCGGCGAAGCTGCCGCCGCGTTGTTGAATCGGGAAGGAGCTAACGTAACCGTCTTCGATCAAGGTTCCGAGAAGACAACGGAGTCAATTCGCGAACTGCGCGACAAAGGTGTCGAGTTCCGTTTCGGAACAGGTGACGAGTTGCCACTCGCGGAAGCGGATCTCGTGGTGACGAGTCCTGCGTTTCCTCTCGAACATCCTTGGATCACAGCATGTGCGAAGGAAGGTAAGGAGCTGATTTCCGAGCTGGAACTGGGCGTGCGTTTTTGGAAAGGCGCGAGCCTTGCCGTGACTGGAAGCAAGGGGAAAACCTCGATTGTCAAGTTCCTCTCCGACACGCTCAATGCGGCGGGCATCAGTGCCTCGCCTGCGGGGAACTACGGTATCCCGCTCTGTACGCTTTGTTTGGCAGAGAAGCCAGTCCAGTACGCGGTGGTCGAAGTCAGCTCGTTCCAGATGGAACACACGAATACGTTCGCGCCAGAGGCAGCGATCCTGCTGAACGTGCAAGCCGATCATCTCAATCGCCATCACACGATGGAGGCGTACCGCGACTTGAAACTGCGGATGTTCTCAGCGATGCGCCCTGGTGCGATTGCGCTGTTGCCGGAAGGGTTGTCCGATGGTGGTGCGATACCGCAAGGAGTGGAGACTTGGCGATTCGCAAGCAGTGCGGAAGTGCATGTGCCGGGAGAAGGTCATGCCGGATACGAAACGGGGCGGATCGTCCTGTGTGACCCATCGGGAAATCGCCGCGAGGTTTCGACGGCAGGAAGCTGGTTTGACAATCCCGTGTTCGGTGTTTCCGCGAGCGCGGCAGTTGCCGTGCTGGCGCACCTCGGTTTGACGGACGCGCAAATCGCGCACGGGCTGGAAAGCTTCCAACCGTTGCCACATCGAATGCAGTGGATCGGACGGAGTGAGACCGGCGTGGATTTCGTGGATGACTCGAAGGCGACCAGCCTGACTGCGATGATGGCTGCAATCCGCATGGTGTCGGCGAAGAAAGAGGCACAAAAATCAGGCGGAAAACAAATCATTTTGATTGCCGGCGGGCAGTTAAAAGAGCCGGATGTAAATTGTGCAAAAGAAATGCTGGAAAACTTCGTGAAAAAAGTGTATCTTATCGGCTGTTGTGCTAAGCAAATGGAGGATGCCTGGTCTTCCGTCGTGCCCTGCGAGGACTGCGGGTGCATGGAAAAGGCCGTCGAGAAGGCGGTTGCGGAGGCTTCTGCGGGCGATACAATCCTTCTTTCGCCTGGCACCGCGAGCTTTGACCAATTTACCGGCTATCGGGAAAGGGGAGAACGTTTCGTGAAGGTTGTGCGTGCGGTTACGCATCCGGCGGGCGTTTCTTTCCTGAAGGACGGGGAATAAGACACAAAGGAGAGAAACGATGAAACGTTTGTTGATGAATGCAACTATGGGAGCGAGTTTGGTTGCTGCATTCCTGTTTATTCAGGGCTGCACGACAACGAGTGGAACGGATGGTTCTACGCCGCCCGCGATTGAAGAACAGCCGCCTGTCGAGGTGCAGGATATTTCGGACGTACAGCCGCCGAAACCCGTGACCACCGCGAAGCAGGGGGCGCGTCCTGCGGCGCCTGCAAAGGTCGATGTGCAGTCGATTGATATCCAGAGCCTGACCGGAACGACGGCGTACACGGTTAAGTCTGGCGACACGATTTCCGCAATCGCGTATCGTCACGGACTGCGTTGGCAGGATGTGCTTGCCGTGAATCCCGGATTGCAGCCCAACAAGCTCCGCGTTGGACAAACCATCCAGCTCCCCGGCGTGGTGGATGTGTCTTCCGCCAAGAGTGTCCCCTCCACAGTGAAGAGCGCCCCCGCACAGCCGAAGGCTAATGCGACATCTGCCAAGACGACCGCGCCGAAGACCACTGCTGCGAAGCAGCCTGCCGCCGTTGCCTACACCGGTGCGACGACTACATATGTCGTGAAGAAGGGCGACGCCCTTTCGACGATCGCCCAGAAACATGGCGTGAAGCTGGCAGCTCTCCGCGCCGCGAATCCGAAACTGAAGGGCGACAAGATTATGGTCGGCCAGAAGATCCAGATTCCGACGACTGCTGGTAAGGCTGCTCCCGCTGCGACCACGCAGGGTGCGAAGAAAGAAGTGAAGCAGGTTGCGATCACGAAGTCGGCGAACACGACTCCGCCTACCACCAAGAAGGCTGAGGCGAAGAAAACTGCGGCGACCACCACGACCACGACTGCTCCTACCGCTACGGTGACGACGCCGGCGGTTCAGACCACAACGGAACAGCCGAAGGAACCGGCCAACACGGTGACGCCTCCGACTCCACAGCCTGCCCCGCAGACGGAAGCCAAGAAAGAAACGGTACCGACTCCCTCGAACGTCCAGACCTACAAGGTGAAGGAAGGCGAGGATGTGTATGCCGTCGCGATTCGTTGGGGCGTCAGTCCGAGCGACCTGAAGGCCCTCAACGGTCTGACTGGGAACGAACTGACTCCGGGCATGGAACTGAAGTTGCCTGCCCCGCAGTAATAAGCGTCTGAAGTCTGTTCAAGTGGGCACTGAATGAGTCGTGAGTCGCATTCAGTGCCTTTCTTCTCAATACCTCTCCACGCAAGTGCGGGAGAGGCAAAACACGAAAATCATTTTTGTGTTACGTGCAGTATGTGAAGAGGTGATGCCGAACGTAAGGTGTCTTCCTGATTTGAAATAGAGAATGAGCATGACTAGGAAAGAATTCATTTCAGCAGGTGCGGCGTTTGCGGTTTCATCCGCACTGGATGCTGCCCCGACGGTCGTCGCGCCTTCGGGAGGTATCCGCGCGGTGCTCTTGCACATGGGCATGAATATGTGGGGCGACTGGCTTGCGCCGGACGAGCCGAAAGTCGCGGGAAAGCGTTACACGCGAGACGAGATTTACTTTTCGGAGGAGATTTGGAATCGCACCATCGACCATGCGAAGAAACGTAACTTCAACATGGTGGTGATGGATTTGGGCGAGTTCCTGTCCTATCCGAGCCATCCCGAACTGGCCGTGAAAGGAAGCTGGAGCGCGGATCGGATGTGTGCCGAAGTCCGTCGTCTCAAAAGCATGGGGCTGGAGCCGATCCCGAAATTGAACTTCTCCGCTTCGCACGACCAATGGCTCAAGCAGTACCATCGCATGGTGGCGACGGAACCATACTATCGCGTGTGTTTCGATGTGATCCGAGATGTGTGCGAGATTTTCGAGACGCCACGTTTCATGCACATTGGTTTCGACGAGGAGCAGATGGAGTGGCAGCGCGGGAAAGTGATTGTCAACTGCAGGCAGCATGAGCTGTGGTGGCATTCGCTCTATCGTTTCATTGAGGTTGTCGAGAAGCAAGGTGTTCGTCCGTGGATGTTCAGCGACTACGGGTGGGATCATCCGGATTTCGTGACGAAGTGTCCGAAGAGCGTACTCCAGTGTCCGGGCTATTATAACGAGGATGTGCAAGGGTACGTGATCGAGAAGATGAAACCCTGTTACCAGCCACGTCTC
>JAFYDR010000123.1 GCA_017544725.1 Kiritimatiellia bacterium | reverse complement strand
GGACAGATTCTCTTTTTGGATTTGGACTTGATTATCACCGGGTCTCTCGATGAGTTCTTCACATACGAGGGGAAGTCCGATTATCTCGTGATGTACAACTACACGACCCCCGGTCGGAACATCGGGAACACTTCGGTCTTCCGTCTGACCGTCGGTGCGCATCCCGAGGTGTACGAGAAACTGCTTCAGGAGCCGCTGGAAATGCAGAAGGCATACCGCAACTCCCAGACGTTCGTCTCCCGTACCGCGCCTTCCATGGACTTCTGGCCGGATCCGTGGATTCGCCACTACAAGACGCACTGTCTGCGTCCATGGCCGCTCTACCTATTCCTCCAGCCGAGGATATTCCCCGATGCGAAGATCATCGCCTGCACCGGACATCCGCGTCCGGACGAACTGGTCGAAGGCAAGTGGAAGTCCCCTTGGTACAAGAAATTCTACAAGCATACGCCGCCGGTCAAGTTCGTACAGGAGAACTGGAGGTAGTCCCGTGCGGATTCTGCTCGTGGACAATATGCAGATCCGCCGCTACGGAAACGTGCGGATTCTAACGGATCAGATTCTGGCGGCAGGTGCAGTCCGCAACGGATGGCGCTTCTTGGAGTTTAGCGACCGCGACATCGGACGTTACCTTTCTCCGCTTGGAATCCGTCCCATCGGCGAACGTGCCGTGAACCGAAAGCTGATTCGCACGGCACGGGAGTTCCGCCCCGACGTAATCTTTTTCGGTCATTGCGACTTCATTCGAAATTGGGCACTTGAAGAAATCCGTAAGGTGCTGCCCTCTGTCCGCATGGCGCATTTCAACTACGACGCCATCTGGCAGGATTGGACGCTTCACCAGATTCGTGAACGGATGCCGACAACCGACGCGATCTTCACCTCCACTGCAGGGGAGCGGCTGAAGGACTTCCTGACGGGCCGGAACAAGGCTGCCTACCTGCCGACACCATGTGATCCGGCGTTCGAGACGGAGGACAATTCGGCAAAGACGGAATTCACTTACGATTTACTTTTCTGTGGACGAGAATCGCCCGGTTCTCTCCGCGATCGCCAGATGCGTGAACTCTACGACACGCTGCGCGGCAAGCTTCGTTTCGGGCTTTTCGGGATGTTCGGTAACCCGCCGGTTTTCGGCGCGGCCTACGAGGAAGCGTTGGGACAGTCAAAGATGTCGCTCAACCTGAGCCGCGAGGACGGATGGCCGCTCTACTCTTCCGATCGGATTGCGCACCTGATGGCCAACGGAATTCTCACCTTCCAGAGCGCGGGCGGCGGATTCCAACGGTTTTTCACGGATCAGGAAATGGTTTTCTTCGACGGTGTGAAAGACCTGTGCGAGAAGATTCTATATTACCAGGCGCATGATGCGGAGCGACAGGCGGTTGCCGCCGCCGGACGTGCCGCCTATCACCGAATGTTCAACAGCGGCCGCGTGTTGAAGTATTTGGTCGAAACCCTGCTGGACATTCCCTATTCCGATTCCTACGAGTGGGCTGACGAGGTTTATCGATGAAAGATCCGGTCATTCTTCAAGTCCTTCCCGCCTTGGAGATGGGGGGCGTGGAACGCGGCACGGTGGAAATCGCGACCGCTCTGCAAGCCGCAGGGATTCGTAACTATGTTGCCTCCGCCGGCGGACGCCTCGTCTCCGAACTGGAAAAGATCGGTGTCCGACATATCCAGCTCCCGCTCGCCACGAAGTCCCCGTTTCGGATTTGTCGCAACTCGTTGCGTCTGGCACAACTCGCTCGCGAACTGGGCGTCACCCTCTTTCACGTCCGTTCCCGCGCTCCCGCTTGGTCGGTACTTTTCGCCAGCCGCAAAACGGGGATTCCTTTCCTCGCCACCTATCACGGCGTGTACGGTACGAAACCAGCCTGGCTCAAAAAACGCTACAACGCCGTCATGCTGAAAGGCGTGAAGGTAATCGCCGTGTCGGACTTCGTGCGTAATCACATCGAATCCGTGTATGGCGTGGAGAGTTCGCGTATCGTACGTATCCATCGGGGGGCTGATACGGATTACTTCAATCCCGAAAAAATTCCTGCCGCACGCATTCCAAAAATCAAAGCGGAATACGGGATCGCCCCCGAGACACCGGTTGTTACGCTGGTGGGACGCCTGACTGGCTGGAAAGGACAGAAACTGCTTCTTGATGCTTTTACGCGCATGACGCACCGCAATTTCGCTTGCCTTCTTGTCGGGTCGGACCAAGGACGCACGGAGTACACACGGGAACTGGAGGAACAGATCGCCCAACTTCCTTCCGGTATTTCCGTACGGATTATCCAGTCCTCGCCGGACATGGCGGAGACCTATGCGATGAGCGACATCGTGGTCAATGCATCCACACAACCCGAAGCCTTTGGCCGCGTCATTCCGGAAGCTCAGGCGATGCAACGCCTGACACTCGGATCGGCACACGGCGGCGCATGTGAAACGATTGACGATGGCAAGACCGGTTTTCTCTTCACACCCGGTGATGCCGATGACTTGGCGCGACAACTGGATCGTATGCTCGACCTATCGCCAGAAGAATGCCGCCGCATCCGCGAATCCGCGCGAGCTTCAGTTCTCGCGAACTTCTCCACCCGCCAGCTCTGCGAGAAAACCCTTGCGCTCTACCGCGAATTGCACCGTTAGGTGATTCGTGGTTAGGTAGTTTTTAGCTGTCAGCTTCTAGGTGTTTAGTCTCGCAGCACATCACATAGGGCGAAGCCCGACTTAGTGGCGGCAACGTCTTCATTCTTCATGCGCCGCTTTTCCTTCGTCTTCATTTTTCATTCTTCATTGCCACATTTGGCGGTTATACCGCCAAATGCGAGAAAACCTTGGTTGCGGGGTACGCATCGATTTTGTTATACTGGTTGCGCAGTTCGGAATTCGTTTTGGATGCCGAGAAAGGGAGAGTGGCGGAATGAGAGGGAACAAGGGAATCGGATATTGGCTTGCCTTGGTTTTGTTGCCGTGCGTTACGGCCGCAGATCCGGATTTGGACGTGTCATGCGTCGTTCATGCCCAAGCTCCGGGAACCGTCTTTGCGAGGGGCGAGCCGTTGGCGTTCAACCTCGATTCCAACGCGATGCAGACTGTGACGTGGACGTGTCGCGACTGGCACGGAAAGTCGGTACAGTCGGGGGACTGGCCGAAGGACGGGAAGGATACGCTGGTACTGACCGCATTATCGGAAGGGTATTACACGCTTACGCTCCACTCGCCTTACGCAACCTATCGAGGCGAGCGCAGTTTCGTGGTAGTGCCGCCGCCGGGGAAACGCGCCCGTAACGCAAACCAGTACTATGCGGTCGATACCGCGCAGAGTTGGTTGTTACGTTCCAACAAAGAAACCAAGCGTTATCCCGCCAATGCAGCGGCGGTTCTTTCCGAAATCGCGCGACGCGCGGGCATGGAGATTGTACGAGAACGGTTGTCTTGGAGCGAATGTGAAAAGCAACCAGGGGCATTCACATGGGGACAGTATCAGATCAATGCCGATGAACTCTCGCAACGGGGCGTCCGCGTTTCGGGGATGTTCCACGATGCGCCAGACTGGGCTGTTTCAGGAGAGAATGTGAAGCTGCCGTCCGACCTCCTTGCCACCTACCGCTTCACGAAAAAGTTGGCGGAACATTTTCGCGGGAAGATGACGGACTGGGAGTTCTGGAACGAACAGGACATTACCGCGTTTTCACCCGAGTCCGCTTGGGAGTATGCCTCCGCGATGAAGGCCGCGTATCTCGGTTTCAAGGCTGGCGACACGAATGTTGCGGTCGCGCTAGGTGGTTTGGCGATCACCCGCCCGAGCCGATACAGCGAGGTGATGATGCGGAACGGATTGCGCGACTACATTGACATCATGAACGTGCACACCTACCTGTCGCTCGCGACTTTCCCGAAGAACATTGGCGAGATTCACGACTACATGAAACGCCACGGCCTACAGGATCGTCCGCTCTGGTTCACGGAGAACGGATCTGCGCAGGCAGAGGGAAATACGGAGAAAGAAAGTTTCATCCCCGGCATTGGAATGCACTCCGGACGACAGGAGATGATCGTCGCGGAATTCCTGCCAAAGTCCATGTTGCTTCTCCAAAGCCTCGGCGTAGATCGCGACTTCTATTTCGTCCTACCCCCGTACAACGAGGGTGGCGGCAAGAAGGACTGGGGATTGATGCGTCGTGACTTTTCCGTCAAGCCCGCATACGCGGCACTCTCCACGTTGACGATGCAGTTGGGGAACGCCACGCTGGAGGGCGAGCTGGCAGTCGGTACCAACGTGCGCTGTTTCCTCTTTCGGCAGGCTGATGGTTCGCAGACGCTCGCCTACTGGAGTGTCTCCGAACTGGACAAGGGAACCGCCATTCCGGAGCGTGTGGATCGGCTTCCGTGCGGATTCCGTCTGACCGTTGAGGACGGCGTTTACAAGGGAACGGACTGCTTCGGAATGCCGTTCCAGCAAATCGTGCGGAAAGGCGGGCTGTGGTTGACCGCAGAACGGATGGTCTCCTACCTGAACGGGCTGAAAGGACTTCGCGCCACAAAACCGTTTCCACATCGGGTGAAACGTTGGGCACCTGCCGAGACGCCCTACGACCGTTCCATCGTTTTTCGGACGGAACTGGCGAACGGCTGTTACCTCCCCCCGGAAAAGAACGTGGTTGATCTGAAAGGAAAGACAGCTTCGATCCTCCTACAGGTCTGGAATCTGTCGGAGACTGCTAAAACGGGAACTGTCGCGGTGGCGGGCGCAAAGGTAATGGGAATACCGCAGCAATTCCAGTTGCCGCCCTTTGGGCGCGAAGAGTGCGTTCTCACCTTCGAACCGAAATTGAACGACGACTTCAAGGGGGAACTTGCCATCACGGGTTCTTTCAATGGATTGGCGGCAAGCGAACTGCGTATGCCGCTTCACTCAATTGAACAGATGATCGCATCGGCGAAACGGGTTGAGTTGAAACGGGCGGAACGGGCTGACGCTTGGCAGAAAAACGCTTCGGGCGAGATGGAGATTACGGATGACGCCAAGGAGCAGGGTGTTCGTTTCCACGTCCGTTTCGTGGATGCGTGGGACTTCTGGGTCTATCCTGAGCTGAACCTCCAGTTGCCGCAGGAATCGTTGCAAGATGCGATCGGCATCTCTTTCGAGACGAAGGTCGCCTCACTTGACAAGTTCAAGCAGATGTTGCTGATGGTTGTACCGGATGGTGCGCCGTCCGCTTTTCTCGGCGTGACGAAACCGTCGTTGCAATGGGAGCCGCGAACGGTTCTCTTCGGTGAACGGCAGCGCGAACTAGAGAAGGCACCGCTGATTCGCTTTGGGTTGAACACGGATGCACGGGAAACCACCTTCTGGATCCGCAACATCCGGATCTTGAAGAAGAACGTGGGAAGGCTGGTGCCGCCAGCTGCCGGTGGTGGCAATAAAAATGAAAAATGAAGAATGACAAATGACGAATGAAAGGATGCCGAGGTCGGTAGTGACGAGTAACGAATGGTCGAATAATCCCGCATGTCGCATGACGCATGACGCGTGTCAAAAGCATAACACATGTCCGCTTGCGCATCGACGACGCCCTCGTCGTTGCTTCGCTCAAGGCACGGTGGTTGGAGGTTGACTGGTTAGGTGGTTAGATTGTGTCGCCGCTACGCGGCTTGGTCGCTTCGGTTGGTGTACCGGGGGTTACGCTTCGCTCACCCCCGTCTGTGCCTGTGCTGCCGCTACGCGGCATTCGGGAGGGGCAACGTCCTCGTTGCCTCACTTAACACGCTTTACCAGCCTAACCAGCTTACCATGCTAGCGGTATCAGCCGCCCACGGGAGGGGCAACGTCCTCGTTGCCTCACTGAAGAATGAAAAATGATGAATGAAGGGGCGTCTGGGGAGGAAATGACGAGTGACGAATGACAAATGACGAATGAGACACTGAAGGCGGCATCTAGAATTTCTAGGGCATCTAGCCATTCTAGGCGGCGACGTGTTTGGAAAGGAATGAAGGAATGAAAATGAAGGTAGTTTTGGAATTGATGTTCGGATTGGCTTGCACGGTTCAGGCTGCGGAACAGTATGCGGATCGTTGGTTTTACGTTTCGCGTGGAATGGGTCATGATCATGCCGTGGAGGAGATCAAGTCCTTGGTTGACGTCGCGGCGAAAAACGGGCTGAACGGAATGCTTCTGGCTTGTGGCGTGGAGTCTTACAACTTTTGGGACGAGAAAAGTCGGGCGCGGCTGGCGGCTGTGAAACAGGCGTGTGACGCCGCCAAGGTCGAGATCATCCCCATCATCTGGTCGGTGGGGTACGGTACCATGCTGGAGGAGAACAAGAATCTGGTAGAGGGGATTCTTTGTCGCGACATTCCCTATCGATCATCGGGTAAAACGGCGGAGATCGTTCCGATTCCCTCTATTGAGTTTGCCAACTCGGACTTCGAGTCACCGGCGGATGCGAAGGGAAATATTCCCGGCTGGTCGTGGACGGACAAACCGGGCATCATCTCGCATCTCGATACCGAGGTACGTCGGAGCGGACGGGCTTCGTTGCGACTGGAGAACTTCGGGAACTATCCGCATGGCCACGGACGAGCCTGTCACGCCGTGAAGCTGAAGTTGAATCACCCGTACCTTTTCTCTGCGTGGGTGAAGACGGAGAATTTCACCTCTGCTGACGGTTGCGGATTAAAGATCCAGGTCTATTCCAATCGGGGAACGAAAGCGCATCGCGGCGAGATGGCGCAACTGGCGATGTATTCGGCTGACGAGAAGCAGACGACGCGGGACTGGACGAAGATTTCGGTCGTGTGTTCCCTCCACGATAATCCCGAATGCTTGCTGTATGTCGGCGTGTGGGAAGGCAAGAGCGGTAAGGTCTGGATCGATGACGTGACGATCGAGGAGTTCGGTGTGACCGACGTGATCCGTCGTCCGGGAACCCCATTCACCGTGCGGAATGCGAAGACAGGCACTAGGTATGTCGAGGGAAAGGACTACGCACCTGTACCGGGATTACGAGTGCTTTCACCTCGCAAGGAGAAGCCATCGCTCACGTTGCAGATTCCGGACGGTTCTGCGATTCGGAAGGGGGACGATCTGTTGGTCGATTATTACCGTCCCGCATGGCCGGCCAATTTCCAGAACTCGGTCTGTATGTCTGAACCGGAGTTGTACGAGTGCTTCGAACGGTCAGCTCAGGCGATCCGAAAGGCGTTGAATCCTAAGAAATGGTTCCTAAGCATGGACGAAATTCGGGCGGGCGGCACCTGTGCCGCGTGCGGGGCAAGGAAGACGGACATGGCGCACATCCTGGCGGACTGCATCGGCAAGCAACGCGAAATCATACGGCGTGTCTCCCCCGGTGCGGAAATCTACATTTGGTCGGATATGTTGGATCCGGCGCACAACGCACACGACAACTACTACCTCTGCGAGGGTACCTACGAGGGTGTCTGGAATCTGATTCCGAAAGACCTGATCATTGCCTGTTGGTATCTAGAAAAGCGCGACATCAGCATGCCGTTTTTCTCGAAACTCGGATTCCGCACCTTGGCGGGAGCCTACTACGACACGGACACACTGGACGGTTGCGCTGACTGGCTGAAGACCTGCAACGAAACGATCGGTTGCACAGGCATCATGTACACCTCCTGGCAGAACAAGTATCAGTTGCTCGGCGATTTCGGTCAACTCATCCGCACCAAAAGCGCACCCTGGCACTAAGCCTTGCCCATAAGGGCGGCGAAGCCGCCCAGCTGAAAAGTGGGGAAGCTGAGAGGCTGAGAAGTAAGCCGCCGAAGGCGGCAATGAAAAGAGAAAAATGAAGGGGCGTGTCGCATGTCGTTTGTCGCATGTCATCGGTAGCTGTCGATTGCTTTCGAATGCAATCGAACGAGAGTGTCACGCTTACCCAACTTACCCGGCTGGTGGCGTAGCCGCCGTGCGTAACGACAACGCCATTCGTCGTCACCTAGAATGGCTAGATGACGTAGAAATTCTAGACGCCTGTTGGACTGGCGAGACTGATGTCCTTTCTTTCATTCGTCACTCGTCATTCGTCATTGGCGGCTCCGCCGCCTTCATTCTTCATTTTTCTCTCTTCATTTTTCATTGCCGCCACCGGTGGCTGGCATCGCCACCGCTCAAATCTCCTTGTTGATAAAAATGGCGCATGGTATAATGGCTCCAACAAACGAGGTGGGGACGGGCACTTCACTATTGACCGGAAGAGGAAAACACAATGGACAACTGGGACGAATATTTGGACGAGATGGAGCACAAGGCTACGCGAGACGGCGGGAACGTAGATCTCGTTCTCGCTGAACGTTACCGTATCGTGCGCAAACTCGGACAGGGCGGCATGGGTTCCGTGTGGCTGGCGGAGGACACGCAGCTCGACAAACTCCGCGTCGCGCTCAAGATGCTGCCGTCCATCCTCGTGGCGAACAAACGCGCATACAACCAGATGAAGGCGGAAGCACTGGTCTCGTTGAAACTCTCGCACACGAACATCGTGATGCTTCGCGCCTTCGAGGAGAACGGCGGCAACCCGTTTCTGGTGATGGACTACGTGGATGGGCAGACGCTGGACGATCTGCTGGCGGAGAGAGGGACGCTGACGGAGACGGAAACCGTCGCATTGCTCACGCCAGTCGCAGCCGCGCTGGACTATGCGCATACGCGGGGTGTCGTTCACCGCGACATGAAGCCGGGCAATGTCATCATCGACAAAGAAGGAACGCCCTATGTGTTGGACTTCGGGATCGCGCGGGAGGCGAAGGATACGCTGACGCGGGTAACGGGAATGCTGTCGAGCGGCACGCTCTCCTACATGAGTCCGGAACAGTTGAACGGAGTTGCGCCGAAGGCTGCGCAGGACATCTATTCGTTTGCCGCAATGGCGTACGAGTGCCTGACGGGCGCGCCGCCGTTCTGCCGAGGCCCAATCGAGTACCAAATTATGAACACTCCGCCAGAACCACTGCGTGGCGACTCCTCCCTCGTTGCCGGCATCATGGCAGGTTTGGCAAAGGCACCAGAGGATCGTCCCGCAAGCTGCGCAGCTGTACTGGGTATCGAGCGTGACGGTAACCGTACAGCACCCGTGGAACAGGAGAAGCCGGTAGATCGCATAGCACCAGACAAGCCGCAAGCGGAAGACGCAACATCCCCATCGCCCACACAGACACACCTGACTGGCACCGAAGAGAATGCGGCAAAGGTGCGTGTCCAGGCGAAGCTCCTCGAACGACGTCTGCAAGGAAACGTATATTTGAACAGTTTCGCAAAAAGAAAAAAGGAGTTGGATGAAATTATGTTCCGTGCCGAGACATCCTTCGAGTCGAGAATATGGCCCGATGCCGCGAGCCTGTTCACCGAGTATGTGAAGCTAGGTGAAGAACTGGAACAACAGATAGAGGATCGGAAACGACGTGAGCGCGAGAACCGTGTGGTTACGGAAGGAAAACCCTGTGCGCTCTATACGTTCACCCTGCCTGGAGGTGCAGAGATGAGGTTCCGCTGGTGCCCTCCCGGCATGTTTACGATGATAGATGCTGGATGCTTTTCGGTTCATCAACATCAAGTGACCTTGACGAAAGGATTTTGGATGGCGGATGCGCTCGTAACGCAGGAACAGTGGAAGAGCGTCATGGGAAATAACCCCTCTCATTTCAAAGGGGAGAATCTTCCCGTAGAAGAGGTCTCATGGCATGACTGCCAAAAGTTCATTCAGAAAGTGAACGAGTCGCTCGATTGCGGGATGCGGTTGCCGACGGAGGCGGAGTGGGAATACGCCTGCCGAGCGAGAACGACCGGAGATTACGGCGGTACAGGAGAATTGAATGAAATGGGATGGTATGAGAACAATAGCGAAGCGAAGACGCATCCCGTAAGATCGAAAAGTATGAACGCTTTGGGACTATACGACATGCATGGGAACGTCTGGGAGTGGTGTGCAGACTGGTCCGGCGATTATCCGAACGGAAGCGTGACTGATCCGACCGGTCCGTCCATAGGTGAGAGACGTGTGAATCGCGGCGGAAGTTGGGACAGTCCTGGCTGTCGTTGCCGTTCTTGGAGTCGAGCATCGGACGATCCGAATTTACACGATCACAGAATCGGTTTCCGCGTCGCGCTCTCTGCAAGTTCATGAGTTGTTTTCTGGATAGCAGTTTTGTAGGTTCTTCCAAGTTTTTGTGGAAGAGTCAAATGACGTAAACAGGGCGGCTATGCCGCCATTGGAGTAAGCCGGAAAAGCGTGTTAAGCTGAATAAGCTGGTTAAGTGTCCCTGCGGGACTAAGTGCCCTTCGGGCTAAGTCACTTCGGTGCGAAGCCCCACTTCGAGCCAGAGGCTCACTTAGAGCGAAGCCCATTTAATTCCCTCTCTCGTCTTTCGTCACTCGTCATTCTTCATTTTTCTCTCTTCATTTTTCATTGCCGCCACCGGCGGCTGGCGGCGTAACCGTTCCCCAAACTCCTTGTTTGGCAAACAGTCAAAAAATTGGTACAATTATCTGCGTACCGATTACACAAGGAGTATTTTCTATGAGGACAAATTCTTTTTCGCGCCGGTCTTTTTTGCGGCGCATGGGGGGAGCCATCGCATTTCCGCTGGTCGTACCGGCCTCGGTACTGGGACGTGACGGAGCGGTTGCACCGTCGAATCGGATCGTGATGGCGGGTATCGGATTGGGTGGTCGCGGCACGGGCGATCTGCGTAGCTGGGTGTTGCCCGAAAAGGACGTGCAATTCGTCGCCATCTGCGATGTCCGCAAGATTCGCCGCGATGCGATCAAGGATATCACCGACAAGCATTACGGGAATCAGGATTGCAAGCAGTACATCGACTTGAAAGAGATGCTGGCGCGTCCCGATATCGACGCAGTGCTGATCGCCACGGGTGATCGCTGGCACGCCTCCGCCTCCATTCTCGCCATGCGCGCGGGAAAAGACGTGTACACGGAAAAACCAGCTAGCATGACCGTGCGCGAGGGGCAGGCAGTGGTGGCAACCGCAGCAAAAACAGGGCGCGTCTATCAGGCGGGCATGCAACGACTGAGCGAACCGAATTTTGTCGTGGCGAACGAACTGTTGCGCTTGGGACGGTTGGGTGAAGTCAAGACCGTCTATGCGCATCTTGCTCCCGGCGGCAGCGTCTTCCTGCAACGTCGTTGGCTAACGCCCGAACCCGAACCGCCGCGTGAGGAGGTGGACTGGGATGCCTGGCTGGGACCTTGTCCCTGGCGCCCTTATCACCCCAGTTACCTGACGGGCGGCTGGCACTCGCACCACGACTTCTATACATCGATTATCGGAGAGTGGGGGTCGCACACCTTCGCCCAATGCCATGCGGCACTTGGAATGGATACGAGTTCCCCCGTTTTCTATCCGTGCCTCCACAAACCTGTTCCGAACGGGATGCGGATGCGCTTCGCCAACGATGTGGAGCTGATAGCGCAGCAGGACGGCTGGCGCGGCACCTGCGGTGTCCGCTATGTCGGTAGCGAAGGCTGGGTCTCTTGCGCGGATGGCTATTCGATGCCCGAAGTCTCACGTCCATCTCTCCTCGCCGACTATCAGAAGATTTTGGCGGACTATTGTGTCCGTACGGGATACACGGGACAAAACCACATGCGGCAGTTCCTCAACTCCGTCAAGAGTCGCGGCGCAACGGTCGCGAACCCGATGCTGATGCACCGTTCCATGACTACGGTACACTGTGCAAACATCGCGCAGTGGCTGGGGCGCGACCTGAACTGGGATCCGGTCAAAGAACAGTTCGTGAATGACCCGGAGGCAGACCGGATGCTTTCCCGCGCCCAGCGCGAAGGCTGGCAGATCATCTAACGGAGAAAGGAGAAGCTGATGAAAACACTATTGACGAGTTTCCTGTCTCTGACGGCAGTCCTTGTCGCCACCGCCGCCGAAATGAAGCAACCCGCCTTCCAAATGGAGGAGAAGGAACTGTTGGCTGTCGTGACGGAATCGACCAATCTGAACGACCGTATCACAGCCTGTCAGGAGCTGTGCCACAAGGGGACAGATGCCGCCGTTCCGGTTTTGGGTGCATTGCTGACCGAACAGACCGAAGCACCGTTGTTCCACGCGGCGCGGTATGGACTGCAAAATATTCCGGGTGCGGCGGCAGATGCCGCCCTCCGCGAAGCGGAAGGACGGCTCACGGCAAAACGGAAGGATGCCATCCAGACTTCGCTCCGCATTCGCAAGCAGCCCGTGTCAGATGGCTACAACGGTACGCCCGCTGTCAAAAGGGAACCGACACCCCTGCAACGCGGCGACCTCGCAATCGTACCGGAACTCATAGCTGCCGCCCTCAAAAATGACGGAGAGTCCCGTCTCGCCGTCCGTTCGCTGATTGGATTCCCGAACGAGGCGCTAGACGACAAGCTGTTCGCCATGTTGTCAGAGGAGACGGCACGTGCGCGTCTCGCGATCTCCGTGCTAGGCGAACGCCGCGCACGGAAAGCCTTGCCCGCGCTCGCGCAACTGGTAAAAACGTCGAAAGACGAAGTACTCCGTAGGGATTCCTGCAAGGCACTGACTTCCATCTGCCAAGCGAAGGACTTTCCGCTTTTGCTGGAATTGCTCCGCAACAACCCAACGGATGATGAACTCTCCAGTCTCCTCATCCGCGTCCTAGGAAAGGAGTTCATTCCGCCCTGCAGCAAGATCGTGATCCGAACCGCCAAGTACGGCAACTTCGGAAACAACAAAGTCGTGGATGTGACGAGGCGCGTGCAGTCGATGGTGGACGCTGGGTCCATCTCCATTCTGGTCAACAACCGCTTGGCGGGAGCGGGTGGATTTGCCTACGATCCTGCGCCGGGATTGCCAAAGGAACTGCATCTGACATATTCGATCGACGAACAGCCAGACCTGACGCTGATCGCCGGAGAAGAGAAGAATGCGACGCTTGCTGAACTCAGCCTTCCCGATTCCGTCACGGAACCGTTCTTCGCCGCCTACGCGGAGTCGAAGGGGGAACTGCGCAAGGCACTTCGCCGCGTTCTCACGCAACTTGAGCGGCGCGGTCAAGTGGTGGACACAAAAGGCGTCTCCTTCCGTTCCATCTTCAACAAGAAAGATCTTACGGGCTGGAGTCAGCAGGACGGATACTGGCGCGTGAAGGACGGGATCATCACCGGCGAATCGACACCGGAACACCCCTGCAAGCCGAACCACCACATCGTGTACACTGCGGAGGAGCTTTCGGACTTCGAGTTGCAGGCCGAATTCCGACTCTCTGCCGGCGCAAACTCCGGTATCCAGATCCGTTGCGCGGAACAGTTCGTCGGGGACAACGGATACCAGGCAGACATGAACGGCGGTGGCAACTATGTGGGATACCTCTATCATCCCCGCCAACATCTGATCGGTGAACGCGGCGCGGATGTGGCTATTGCGAAGGACGGCAACAAGAACGTCATCCATTTCGCGGACAACAAAGAATTGCAGAAGCTCTATAAACCGCTTCAGTGGAACCAAATCCGCGTTGTGGCAGTGGGGCGCACGATCACGGTCTGGATCAACGGCATCCGCACCACATCGGTCACGGATGAACGTGAAGAGTTCCTGCCCACGAAGGGGCGGATCGCCTTGCAGCTTCACCAAGGACCGCCCATGACCGTCGAATTCACGAACCTGCGAATTCGGGACTGACAGGCAGGTTATTGCCCTCCGAATATATCTCACGCAAAGTGTGCGAAGTTCTGCTATTAGAATTGTGTTGCGGACTTAGCGGACTTTGCGTGGGACAGGCAAGCACCCAACCCGCACCCCGCGCGGGAATGTTCATGAGGAATAACTTGGAAAACCACCGCATCGCTTAATTCTTCATTTTTCATTCTTCATTCCGAGCGAAGCTAGGCAACGAGGACGTTGCCCCTCCCCATTCTCTGCGACCTCATGCGAACCTCTGCGCCTCCGCGTGAAACTTCTCTCGTCACTCGTCACTCTTCACTCGTCACTGCCGCCTCTGGCGGCCCGAAGTTATAGGTAAGCCCCGAAGGAGCGAAAGTACACTGGTGGGGCAAGCGCAGCCCCCCCCCCGGGGGTTACGATTCGCTCACCCTCGTCTGTACAGTCGATGCCCTTTACGGGTTAAACGGTCACGCCAAGTGTGTCGCGTTCGATAGCAAT
>JAFYDR010000122.1 GCA_017544725.1 Kiritimatiellia bacterium | reverse complement strand
TCGTCGTTACGCAATCGGACGCGACGGAGCGCGTCCCTCCCATCCGTCACTGCAACCTCTGGTTGCTTACTTCTCAGCCTCTCAGCTTCCCCGCTTCTCAGCTGGGCGGCCTCGCCGCCCTACGAAGTTATAGGCAAGCGCTCCATCTGCTCGTGTGCTTCGCTAACGGTTCGGTAGTTAGGTGGTTCGGTAGTTCGATTGTGTTGCCGCTACGCGGCTATCACAATCGACAGCTACCGATGATATGCGACAAACAACCCGCGACACGCCTCCTGTATTCTTCATTTTTCTCTTTTTATTTTTCATTGCGGCTTGCCTCTCCGCTTAACCAGCTTAACACGCTTTACCAGCTGGCGGCATAGCCGCCTGTCATTTTTCATTGTCGCCTTCGTTCTTCACATGATAGAATTTCCGCCATGAAGATAGCTGTTTTGACGGAAAGTTCCAGTGAATACGGTCGGCGGCTCGTGGATGGCGTTGCCGCATTCGCGCGTGCCACGCACGACTGGCGGCTTACGTGGCTGAATCTGGATGCCATCCCGCAGCGCGGGGCCTTCGACGGTTGTTCCGGTATCATTGCCCGTGTCGCCAACGACGCGATCGCGCACCGGTTGAAAAGTACTGGACTGCCTGTGGTGGACGTGTTCTGTCAACGGTCGTATCCGGGATTTTACGGGGTGAACTCCAACCACGAGAAAATCGGATGCTTGGCCGCTGAGCACTTTTTGGCGAAGCGACATACCCATTTCGCATTTGTAGGATTTCGCAATGTCGCCTTTTCGGACAAGCGGCGACAAGCGTTCCTATCCGCGCTCGAACGTCACGGACATCGGGTGGTCACGCGCGAAATCGCCCTTCTCCGCGACCAGCGGGCATTCTTCAATACGAATATCAATCCGATCACCGACAAAAGTGCCTTGGAATCTTGGCTGGCGGGACTCCATCTCCCCATCGCCTTG
This sequence comes from Kiritimatiellia bacterium, assembly GCA_017544725.1. Lineage (GTDB taxonomy): Bacteria > Verrucomicrobiota > Kiritimatiellia > RFP12 > UBA1067 > RGIG8368. The sequence continues at coordinate 31,319 of JAFYDR010000122.1, read as the reverse complement.
TTTGCGGCCAACGATCTGCTCGCGCTCAATGTCTCCAGGCTCGCGCACGACATGGGCATCGACATACCGAGGCAAATGGCGATCTTGGGAGTTGATGACGATCGTCTGCTGTGCGCATTTGCGGAAACGCCTATATCCAGTATCGATCCGAATGCCTTCGGGATCGGGTATGCGGCGGCGCAGACGTTGTCGGACGCGATGAACTCCCCGTCAAAAAAGAAGAACCATCTCGTTCTTCACATCGCGCCGAATGGTGTGGTCACGCGAGCCTCCACGGAACGCCACGCCATTAAACCGGAATGGCTGGCGGATGTGCTTGGATATATCGATTCCTCGCTAGATCGACCACTCTCCACAGTTGACCTAGAGGCATTTACGGGGCGTTCCCATGTCACCCTGTCGAAAGCATTCCGAGAAAACCTCGGTATGAGTCCCCTCCGTTACATCACGGAAGTGAAGATGAAGGCGGCTCATGCGCTACTGGCCAGAGGTGAACTGCTAGTCAAGGAAGTTGCCGCCCGCGTCGGTTACCCAAGCGTCTCCCGATTCAGCGTTGTGTATGGTGAATTCTGGGGCCATTCCCCCCGACAAGAGAAGGGCGGGCGGCGGGCGGCAAATGCCGCCTGCTGAAAAGCGGGGAAGCTGAGAGGTTGAGAAGCGAAAGGAGGGGAGGGGGAAAGGTGTTGAGGGCGGGAGATGCCAGATTAGCGAGGCATGTCGTTTGTCGCCTGTCGCGTTCGTCCCGGTTGTCTCAGTAGTCCCGTTCGGCGGTGCCGCCGGCCGGGCGCTACGCGCCAGCCGGGTAAGCTGGTTAAGTGTGTTAGGCCGAGGCGGCAGATGCCGCCAGCTGAACGGTTTTGCTGTCTTACTTCTCAGCTTTTCAGCCTCTCAGCTTCTCAGCCTCTCAGCTTCTCAGCTATCTTCTCGGCTGTCGGTTTCGCCGCCTTACACCGCGAAATTTTCCGATGCGTCGTTCGGGTTTTCCGGAGGGATTGGATTCAGTCGTGGCGAAGGTTCGTCCGGTTGTTCTTTCTCGCATCCCGCGTAGAGGTCATAGACCATCATGCGACATTCGATGCGTCCGTTGAAGAATGGGATTCGTTTTTTGGAGTGGAGTCCGACCTTGTGGGAGAGTTCCATGTTTCCGGTGAGGACGCACCCCGTGTATCCGACACAACGTTGTTTGAAGAAGTCGCCGATTCGCTTGTAGAGCGGCACGAGGTCGTCCGCAGAACCCAACCGTTCCCCGTAGGCGGGGTTCAAGAAGATTGTGCCGGGCGGCTGGGGAACGGGCGTTTCCGCGAAGTCGCAGGTACGGAACTCGATGTACTCCGAAACGCCGGCAGCGATTGCGTTGATCTGCGCGGTCTCCACCGCTTCCTGATCAATGTCCGTCGCGATGATACGCGGCATCGGTGTCTTGCGCTCCTGCTCGCGCATTTCGTGAACCATGGACTTCCAGATCTCTTCGGGAGAGGCGCCGAAACGGCGGCGACTGAACCGTCCCGCTTTCTCGCCGGGTAGCGTAATCGTGTATCCTTTCAACGACATAAATGCGAAGTGGCTCTTGAAGGAACCGGGGGCACGGTTGAGCGCATACAACGCGGCCTCAATGGCGGGCGTTCCGCTTCCGCACATCGGCGAGAGGAAGGGTGTGTTGCGATTCCATCCTGAAGCGAGTACGCAACCTGCCGCCAACGTTTCCTGCAACGGAGCGGGTCCCGGCAACTTGCGGTAACCGCGTTTTGAAAGCGGTTCCCCCGACGTGTCGAGGTAGAAAATCGCCGTCCGGTCTTCCCAGTACACGAAGACGGCGGAACCAAAATTTTCGGGACCGGAGTCCGGACGGGCGCCACCGCAATGGATACGCATCCGGTCGGCAATGGCGTCCTTGGTCACCAGTGAAGGCATGCGCGTGTCGCGCACGGTATCGTTGTGAACCACGCTGTTCACAGTGAAGTACCCGTCGGCATCCAGCAGGTTCTCCCAGTCGATCGAAAAGGCTGCGTCATAGAGTTCGCGCAGATTCAGGCAATCGATGCGGAGCAACGGGGCGAGGACGCGGTGCGCCGTGCGCAAACAGAGATTAAGCTTGAAGATATCGCGGATTCCGCCAAATGTGACAACCGTGTTCTCTGTCTCTTCGATCAATTTATATCCCATCTCCGTCAATTCCTGGGCTGTCAGTGGGGCAAGCCCCTTCGCGCATGAGACGATAATGGGGTAGGTATTCTTCCACAAATTCATAACGAAAACCGCCTGTACTCTTTGTTAATGAACGAAAAGAATAGTATAATTCCCGTACCTTCGTCTGTCGAGTCAGAAATTAGAAGGGCGGGGAAGGGGGGCATCTGCGTATTTCACCGTTGTCTTTTGAAAATGAAAACAACAGAAACAACCTAAAAAAACAACTTGTCTTTAGAGCGCGGGCTAACTCGCCCGCGTAGCACACGGCGGCTCTCCATAGTGGCAAGTTACAGGCAAAGGAGAGACGATGCGCGGACCAGTTGGTCCGCGCACCTCTTTCAAATGTTGTCTTCAAGTTGTTCTAGTTGTTTCCAAAATCCTCTCGTACGCATGAGATGGGGGAATTACGCGGAACTCCGCTCGTCCAAAAGCCGAAAAAGCGGGATTGACAGAGGGCGAAATAAGGAGTAAAATAAGGGCATCTTTTTTGGAATGAAAGGAACGGGGGTGTATCTCCCGCTCTTTTTTGTTGTTTGAAACTTGGTTACGAAAGGCGGTTGTAGGAAATGAATAATGAATTGATGGCGATGGTGACTTTTCTTGAGCGCGACCGTGGCGTGAGCCGCGAGATCATCATTCAGGCGATCGAGTCTGCACTGCAGCAGTCCGCCCGGCGTAGCATGGACGTTTCTCCCAAGCTCCGCGTCTGCCTAGACCGGCGTACCTTTCAAATCAAGGCATACGATACCCTGACTGTATCGAACACGGATGTCAGTCCAGGCTGTATTTCCGTTCGTCAGGCGCAACGCTACAAGAAGGGGGCGAAGGAGGGCGATTCGTTTGAAGTCGAGATTCCCGCCTCCAAACTCGGGCGTATCGGCGCGGCATCGGCTCGCCAGATGATTTTGCAGAAGATTCGCGAGGCGGAGCGCAAGAGTGTGTACGACGAGTACAAGGACCGCATCGGTGAAATCGTCAGCGGTACGGTCAAGCAGATCGACCGCCGCGACATCTACGTGGATCTTGGGCGGTTCGATGCGCTACTTCCCGCGAAGGAGCGGATCCCGACGGAGGAGTTCTCCTCTGGCGACCACATCCGCGCCATCGTGCATCGCGTGGTGCAGGGAAGCAACGGGCCTGCGGTAGTCCTGTCCCGCGCGAGCGCGGAGTTCGTGAAGACGCTCTTCCGTCTGGAGGTTTCAGAGATCTCGGACGGGATTGTGGAGATCATGGGGATTGCGCGCGACCCCGGATTCCGCACCAAGCTGGCGGTGAAGACGCTGGACGACAAGGTGGATCCGGTTGGCGCCTGCGTGGGACTGCGCGGTGTGCGCGTCCGCAACATCATCCGTGAGCTGAACGGGGAGAAGATCGATATTGTCCGCTGGCATCAGGATATCAAGCAGTTCGTCATCCAGGCGTTGCAGCCCGCGAAGCTGGCGACCATCGAAATCTCCAAGACTTCGACGAAGACGATTCTCGTCACGGTCGCGCCCGACCAGCTTTCGCTGGCGATCGGCAAGCGCGGACAGAACGTGCGTTTGACTTCCAAGCTGACCGGCTGGCGCGTGAGTATCCAGAAGGCGGCTGGAGAGGAGACCTTCGCGGAACAGCGTGAGACGGCGATTCAGAACTTGGCCGAGGTCTTGCAGGTCGAGGAGGACATCGCGGCGGTCTTGGTGAATAACGGCTTCCTGACGCCGGATGGGATTATGGCATCCGATGTGCAGTACATGACACAGACAACGGGACTGGACGAGGCCGTCGTCCAGAAGATCTTTGACGCGGCTGCCAGTTGCGTGGGAGATGTGCCGCTCTCCGAGTCCGAGGACGAAGCGTCTGCGGACGAGGTGTATGACGGGAACGGAGCCGAATAATTCGGGTGAATGGGGTAGTGTGGAAACAAGGCGGAATGCAATTCCGGAAAGTCAAAGAGAGATAAGAAGATGAGAGTATATGAACTAGCCAAGAAAATGCAGACCTCCTGTACGGAGATCATTAAACGAGCAGAAGCCTTGGACATCGAGGTTTACTCGACGTTAGCTGTGCTCGACGACAAGGATGTCAAGAAAATCGAGGCGACGCTCGCCAAGCGTACGGTCGATCAGATCCGCAAGGGGATTACGGATCGCGACGCCCTCTTCGCATCGAAACGCGAAAAGGCCCGCCAGTATTCCGTTGAGAGTACCGCTGCCTTGCGGGACGGTCTGGAGGCCAATCGCGCCAAGGCGCTGGAGGCGGCGGCAGAATACGAGAAGCGTCGTGCGGCGGAAGAGGCCGCGAAGAATCCGCAGCCGGTCGAGCCCGCAAAGCCAGCCGTGCCGACGGAAGCCGCGAAGCCGGAAGCCGAGAAGCCCGCCGAACCGGCTCCAGTTCCCGTCCCGGAGAAGGGAACGAAGAAGCCGGAGGCGGCGGCAGCTCCCGCACCCGCTCCCGCCCCTGCCAAGCCATCGAAACCCGCGAAGCCTGCCAAGCCGCGTGCAGAGGAGGATGAACTGGATCCGGAAGAGGCGCTCGCGCAGCCGTTCTTGGATCGGATCAACCGTCGCGACGCGGCGCGTGAACGCGACGCGAAACCCGCGCGTTCCCAGACGAAAACGGGCAGTGATGCACGGAGTGATCGGGATCGCGATCGTGACCGGACGCGGGAACGTGACCGTAGTCGCGAACAGCGTGCCCAGCAGCCCGCCGGCGGATTCCCGCAACGTGGCGGCGGATACCAGCTGGCGCAACCCCGCAACAACGCTCAGCCGCAGGGTGGTTTCCAAAATCGCAACGGTGTCCAGCAGGGCGGTTACCAGAACCGGAATGGATTTCAGCAGGGGAATGCGCGTACTGGTGCGAACGATCGTTTCGGCAATCGCGACGCACGCAATGCCCGCGACAATCGCGACGGACGCGATGCTCGCGACAATCGTCGTGTGCCACTCCCGTCGCGTCAGCAGGGCGTCGCCGCCGTTCCGCGTGCAGGGCAGGGGACGGGTGCGACCGCACCTGCCGCCGCTCCGAATGCCTCTCGCACGTTGTTGTTGAACGGCGCGATTCTCGTGAAGGATTTGGCGGAGAAACTCGGTGTCCGTCCGAACCGGTTGATTGCGGACTTGATGAAACTGCACGTCCTCGTGTCGATCAACCAGCATGTGGAGATGAACATCGCGCAGACCATCGCCGAGTCTTATGGATTCAAGGTCGAGATCGAACGGCAGAAACGTCAGACGGAACGGCGTCCCGTGTTGAAGGGCGAGGATGCGGACGACGACATCCCCGAGGACAAGCCGGAAGACCTTTCTCCTCGTCCGCCTGTCGTTACGTTCCTCGGCCATGTGGACCACGGCAAGACCTCGCTGATGGACCGCATTCGCAAGTCGTCCGTGGCTGCTGGCGAGGCCGGCGGCATCACGCAGGCGATCAGCGCCTATTCGGTGGAGACCGAGTCGGGCCGCAAGATTACGTTCATCGACACGCCTGGCCATGCGGCGTTCTCCGCCATGCGTTCGCGTGGCGCGAGCATGACGGATATCGCGGTGATTATCATTGCTGCGGATGACGGAATCATGCCGCAGACAAAAGAGGCGATTGCCGCCGCGCGCAAGGCGAACGTGACAATCATGGTCGCAATCAACAAGTGCGACCTGCCGACCGCGAAGCCGGATCGTGTTCGCCAGATGTTGCAGGGTGAAAAGCTGACGCCGGAAGACTGGGGCGGTGACGTGATTTGCTGCAATGTTTCCGCCCGTACCGGAGAGGGAATTGACCAGTTGCTGGAAATGATTCTGCTCCAGGCGGACATGATGGAGTTGACCGCCAATCCGAACCGTCGTGCGGACGGATGCATCGTAGAGGCGAAGATGGAACCCGGACAGGGACCGACGGCAATCGTGCTGGTCGAGGGCGGTACGCTCAAGGTCGGTGACGTCGTTCTGTGCGGTCAGTATTTCGGCAAGGTTCGCGCGCTCATCGATGATTGCGGACGTCGCGTGAAGTCGGCAGGTCCCTCGATGGCTGTGAAGGTCACGGGACTCTCCGGCGTACCGGTGGCAGGTGATCACTTCCGTGTGATGCTCGATGAAAAACGTGCACGCGTTCTGGCGGAAAAGGCTGCTGAGAAACTCAAGCAGGAGAAGCTCTCCACCGCAAAGGCGTCGGGTTCTACCTCCTTTGAGGAATGGCTTTCGAGCGACGCCACGAAGGCGGGCAAGCGCGAACTCCCCGTGATCGTCAAGGCGGACACGCAGGGGTCGGAAGAGGCGATTGTCGAGGCACTCCACGAGATCGTCAGCAGCAAGGTTTCCCTGAACATCATCGGCACGGGTATTGGCAACGTCTGCGAGACGGATGTCGTCAATGCGGGTGCGGGACACGCGATTGTGGTCGGCTTCAACATCGGGTGCGAGTCCGGCGTGCAGCAGAAGGCGAGGCACGACGGTGTGCGGATCAATACGTTCCGCATCATCTACGAGTTGATCGACTACGTCAAGAACTGCATGTTGGATCTGTTGCCGCCCGAATACAAAGAAGTGGTCAAGGGCCACGCCGTCATCAAGGCGGTGTTCGACATCGGCAAGCTGGGACGGGTTGCTGGTTGCCAGATGTTGGATGGGATGCTCAAGACGAAGGCGTATTTCCGCGTTCTGCGCAACAAGACCAAGCTGTGGGAGGGCAAGCTCTCCTCCCTTAAGCACTTCCAGCAGGAAGTCGCCGAGATCACCGGTGCGCAAGAGTGCGGTATTCACTTCAACGGGTTCGAGGAGTTCCAAGAGGACGATGTGGTCGAATGCTTCGAGCAGGAGGAGCTGCCGCGTTCGCTGTAGGCCGCTTCAGAACGAGAGACGGAGGATGGAACGATGAAATTTCTGGACACGCTGAAGAGTCGGCATCTGTTCGAGGCCGTAACGAATCCCGAACTGGAGAACGCGCTGGCAAAGCCGCTGACCGTGTATGCGGGCTTTGACCCTACCAGCGACAGTCTGCAGGCTGGTAACTTCGTGACGATCCAGATGCTGGCGCGTCTGCAGCGCGCGGGGCATCGCGTGATCGCCCTCGTGGGCGGGGCCACCGGCTTGATCGGAGACCCCTCGGGAAAATCCGTCGAGCGGAAGATGTTGACCGTCGATCAGGTGGAGTACAACGTTCAGGGGATCAAGGAAAATCTCTCCCGATTCCTCCACTTCGACGATCCGGTCAACCCCGCGATTCTCGTGAACAACTACGACTGGTACAAGAACGTCAGCGCGATCAACTTCCTGCGCGACATCTGTGTGAACTTCCGTGTCCCTGCTATGTTGGCGAAGGAAAGCGTGAAGAAGCGTCTGGAAGCGACCGACGGCGGTATGACGTTCACCGAGTTCAGCTACCAGATTCTGCAAGGGTACGATTATCTGCACCTCTTCGACAACTACGGATGCACGCTGGAAGTCGGCGGTGCCGACCAGTGGGGAAACATCACGGCGGGAACAGACCTCGTGCACCGTCTCCGTGGCACTGAGGTGTACGGCTTGACCTTCCCGCTTGTCTGCGACAGCACCGGAAAGAAATTCGGCAAGAGCGAGGGCAACGCGATTTTCCTCGATTCGCGGAAAACCCCGTACTATGACTTCTACCAGTTCTTCATGCGCTCGATGGACGCGGACGTGATCCGTTATCTCAAGATCTTCACCTTCAAGTCCGACGAGGAAATCGCCTCGCTGGAGGAGTCGCTGCGGAATGCGCCGGAGAAGCGCGAAGCGCAACAGGCACTGGCCGACGAGATGACCCTCATGGTTCATGGCGAAACCGGTTTGCGGATCGCGAAGCAAGCGACCTCCGCCTTGTTCGGCGGTTCGCTGGATGGCTTGACTGCGGATGATCTGGAGAAGATTTTCTCCACGGTCAAATCCGCCTCCCTTTCCGCCGATGCGGTTGTCAACAAGCCGGCATACGATGTCATCGCTGATGCCGGCATGGTTGCCAGCAAGGGTGAGGCTCGCAGACTGGTGCAGCAGGGCGGCTTGAGCATCAACAACAACAAGGTTACGGACAAGGCTCGTGTCTTCTCCGCAGACGACTTTATCGGTGGGCGCGTCGCCGTTCTGCGAAGCGGAAAGAAAAACTACTTCCTGCTCAAGCTCTGTCCATGAATTGGTACGGCAAACTGATCGGTGGCAGCATCGGAATGATGTTCGGAGGATTCGGCGCGGCCGCCGGTGCGGCGGTCGGGCATTACTTTGATCGGAAGAAACTCGCCGCGTTGCGTCGGGAACAACAGAAACTCGTTGTCCTTGCCGCCGCCGCTTTTGTCGAGCTTTCCCTCACCGACGGTGCGGTTACGCCAGCAGAGGAAAAAACGGTTTTGTCGGTGTTGACCGAACTGAACACAGGTTTGGACAGTGCGCTTCCACCTTGCGAATTGCCCGAATTGTTTCGTCAGGCACACGGGGTTGCGCATGGCGGTGAACAATTCGCCCATTCCGTCTCCAAAGACCCTGCTCTGGCGGAACGTGCGTTCCTGTGGTTTCTGCGCATCGCCGCCTCGGACGGGAATCCGAATCAGGTAGAAATGCAGTTCCTTTCCCGTTTGGCGGACCAGTTGCGGCTTCCCGCGCTGACGACCAACCGACTCTTCACGCTGTATGTTCGGCAGAACGGATCGTTCACCGATTTGGAGAAGGATCGTCGCGAGGCTGCCTCTCTGCTGGGCGTTTCCGTCACGGCAACGCAGGAGGAGATTCGTCAGGCCTACCGAACACTGAGTCTGCGCTACCATCCCGATCGCCATGCCGACCTTGCGCCCGAAATTCTCGAACTGGCTACGGAGCGGTTCACACAGATTCAGAAAGCGTATCAGCTGCTGGGCGACAAGCGGATGCCAGACACCCAACCTTCGTTTCGACTGGATGCGAAAACGCGGCAGCTGGTACCGGCAGAACCGGGGCAGATCGCGGATTGTCTGGTCTGCGGACAAGCCGTTCGACTCTTGCCCGATGTCTCACCGCTCTCCGCACGTTGCCCTTCTTGCCAAGCTCGCCTCGCATTCGTCCGCGACGAACTCGCTAATCTGTAAAAACAGGGGATTTGCCTATAACTGGGCGGCTTCGCCGCCCAGTTGAGAAGCGTGTTAAGCTGAGAGAAAGGCGGCAGTAAGGGCGGCTACGCCGCCAGCGAAGAAGAGGGGACAATGGGGACATGTGTTTAGCCGCTAGTCTCGCCAGTCCAATGCGGCGTGTCGCGTGTCGTTTGTCGCGTGTCATCGGTAGCTATCGATTGCAATCGAACGGGAGAGTCACGCTTGTCGTGAGTGTTTGGCCCTGAAAGGGCGTCACCTATACAGACGGGGGTGAGCGAAGCGTAACCCCCGGCGGTACGACCGATATCTGTCAAGCCCTGAAGGGGCGGCAGAACAATCTACCTCCACTCGTCATGCTGCGTCGCTTTCCGTCGCCCTTTCAGGGCTAACGTGTCTTTACCTGATTCCGGGGGCGGCGCTACGCTTGCCCCCGTCTGTGTACCTTCTTCGCCCCTTCGGGGCTTGTCGCAAGATGGTACGGTTTCTGTCTTCTCCCTCATCCAGAATCAAAAAAATCTTCTGCCCGTCCTATTTTTTAACCACGGAATACATTGAAAATCAAGAGTTTCTTGAAAGATCTTTCCGCCCGCGAGTTTAGCGTATTCCGTAGTTTGAAAGAATCGCAACAGAAGAATCTAGCTTAAAACTAGTGCGGACAGACAAAAACATCCCTCCCACTTTGAACTCGAAACTCAGAACTGGTGGGAGGGACTCTACCCCTAACAGCTAGTAGCTAAAAGCTATCTGCCGTTAGCGCTTATTCCCATTTGCCTTCGCTCAACTCGAACTGCTGGTTCGGTTGCGTCGGGACGAAGCCGTGCGTAGAGCCTTGCACCCACTTGATCTTTTTCGCGCAGGGCAGGACGTTGTAAAGGATCGCGACACCGGATGGCGGACAGACGTAATCGCCAAGTCCCGCACGCGGGATGGTGAACTTGCAGTTCTTGTTGATCCGCTTCGCCAAGTAGATCGGGTCGAAGTAGAGGATTGCGGGCGTGTAGTGGACACCCCAGCCGATACCGATACGACCTTCCGGTTCACGCGCCATATTGCAGCACCACGGCACGGATGCGTTCGCCTCCGTCACGTCTGGATCCAACGATGCACCCCAGACCGTCTGGAGTCCACCTTGGCTGCCGCCCTGCACGCAGAGGTCTTTCTTGTTCCATTCGGGCAGGGATTTCAGGTACTGCAGCGCACGCATGACGCGGAGCGACATCCCGTTGAAGTACGCCTTGTCACGGTCTTTGTTCTGCTCGGTATCCAGCGCATAGCTGATTCCGTTGGACTTGATCGAGTTGTAGAACTCCTTGTAGTATTCATCGGGCTTGCCCAGCTCATATCCGTGCGCGTTGATGTGCAGTTCGACAATCGTTGCCGGACCGTCCTTCGGCGCACGCTGGATACGATTCCCGCTGTAGCCATCCACCAGCAGACGCGCGCGCATCGGATTCGTCTTCGCCTCGACAGGAATCGTGATGTATCCCGTTACGGGACGTGGGCCGGCGCAAGGAATCGAAACCGAGTAGATTTCGACCTTTGGATTCTTGCTTTCTTGTTTTTCACGCTTCACGTTCTTGAAGGAAACGCGGGCGAGCTTCGCCTTCTGTTCAGTCCAGAATTCGTCAAAGTCCTTCGGTTCCATCGTGCTTTTCAGTTTCTCCGGCTGGACGCCCGCGCCACCGTTGAACGAAACTGGTTCCGCGCCGAACACCTTGCCGCTCGGTCCCTTCAGGTGCGCGACCAGACGGACGAATCCCGGCTTCGCTAGAGAGGTTTTGACCACGACCGTTTTGCTGGCGTCCTCTTCACCGTTTTCCTTCTTGCCATCGTCGCCGGTCCGCTCCCACACGATCTTGAAACCTTTCGCAAGCTTCTCCTTCGCCTTCGAGGCGTCCACCTTCATCGTAAAGGTGATCGGTTCGTTCGGCGCATAAAACGCCTGTTCCTTGTCGGTGGATCCGCGCAGCAGAATGCCCTCCGGCAACTGATCGGCGGCCGGAGCCGTCTTGTTCGCTGGCTCCGCCCAAGCGAATCCAGCACATGCCAACACTACAGAAAACAAACTTTTCGTGTTCATCAAAAGCCTCCTTAAAGCCAAAAGATGAGTCCATGATAGCACATACAAAAGGAAGGTTAAAGGGTAAAAGTGAAAGTAGGGGATAGGCAGTAGGGGATAGGCAGTAGGTAGTAGGGTAAGCGAGTTAGGTGGGGTAAGGTTGTCGCGACCGCATCGACTGCAATCGACGGCTATCGAATAGGCAACGTCCCCGCTTTTCAACTTCTCAGCTTCCCCGCTTCTCAGCCTTCTCTCATTTTACTTCCTCTCATTTTGGAATTGAGGATACGGCGATTTTGTAGTATGGTGTTCCCGTCTATTTTGAAAGGGGTTTCGTATGAGAAGCGATATGTGTTTGTTTGCCGTTTTGTCCGCATCTTGCCTTATGGCGGTTTCGTCTGCATTCGGGGAGTTGCAAGCCAAGGTCATTTCTACCAAAGATGGGGATTCGCGCGAGTTCCAGCAAGTTGCCACCAAGTTCGTCTGCCATCGCGGCGAATCCAAGGATGCGCCGGAGAATACGATGCCGGCCTTCCGCCTCGCGCAGGAGAACGGGAACTACGGGTTTGAATGCGATGTCTATCTCACCAAGGCGGAGAAGTTGCTGGTCGTGAACCACGACAACACCTTCGCTCGTACGGGTGGACTGAACAAGCGCGTGGTCGATACCACGAAGGCGGAACTGGACAAGTTGGATGTCGGTGCGTGGAAAGGTCCGCAGTGGAAGGGCACGAAGGTGTGTTATCTGTCCGATGTGCTGGCTTTGGCGAAGGACGGTTGCGTGATCTACGTGGAGGTGAAGGGTGGTCCAGAGATGGTGCCGTACTTGAAAAAAGCGTTTCGTAAAGAACCGAAGGCGACGCCCGCTCGTGCGCTTTTCATCGCTTTCAACAGAGATGCGGTCGCGGCTTTGCGTGCGCAGATGCCGGAGTACCGTACCTATTGGCTATCGGGATTAAAAATGGGACCGAAGGGGGTTCCTTCTCCGACGGCGGCAGAGGTGGTCGAGGTCTTGCGCCAAACCAAGGCGACCGGCGTTGATATTCAGAACTGCCGTCCCGCCTTGACACCGGCCTATATCCAAACCGTCAAGAAGGCGGGGTTTGAGTTCCACGTGTGGACGGAGAACAATGCGGCAGCAGCTTATTCATACTTCCTACAGGATGTCGATACCGTTACGACCGATTGCGGCAAACGGTTGACCGATCAGATCGCGCAGATGAAGTATAATAAGCGGGATTACGAGAAGGATTTCGGTTTCCTCCCCTCCACCTTGCTGCTCTCCGCCGCCGGCGCGGAAACGTGTACGGATGCGAAAGTTCGCGACGGTGCTTACAACCTTCAGATCAATCGTTCTTACATCAACGGTGGTGTCGTGACGCTGAATCCGCAGAACCGTTACACGGGATGCACCTACGTCAAGAGCGGTACGGCAGTTGTGACTTCGATCGCCGATGCGGGCAAGCCTTGTTCGATCGGCGCGAAGAAAGAGATTGCGAACAACATCGTGTTGGGGAACGGGACATTTGCCTACACGGGACCTGCGGCGACAACGGATCGAGGTATCCTGCTCCTTTCGAGTGACGTGCTGGGGACAGTGCCGTCCGTCATTCGTGTGGACAAAGCCCTGACGTTGACCGGTCCGATCGATTGTTCGATGGGATGCTTAGCGAAAACCGGTACGGGGATGCTTACGATTGCGCGGCAGGGAACGGGGATCAACCGCTTCGCTACGGATACCAAGGAGTATGCGGGCACTTTGAATCCAACTACACTCTTGCGCACGAACGGCGATTCTCCTTCGCAGGGATTCTCGTCGTTCAACGTCTTTGACGGGACGTTTGTGATCGCGACGGCAGACACGGTGACGAACTACTTCGGTACGCAGGAATTCTGCGTGGGCAAGAATACGACGGTAGATCCGGGAAAAGAGACGGCAGGACGTGTGGAGATTCGTGGCGGTTATAATCTTCTTGGCTGCTTTCTGGCGATCGGGCGTTACAATGGAACAACCTTCACCGCGCCGAAGGGAGTGAGTTCGGTCGTGGTTGTCTCCGGTGGAGAAACCCATGTGCTGAATCTCTCGATGGGCTATACGACCTATCAGAATGATTGCACGGCGCGCCCCGCATTTTATCAGACGGGTGGCAAATTCTTTGTGGACTTTTTGCGTCCGAGCGACCACGACGGATGCCGGACGCGGCTGGGCATTTCGGGCGGCACCTTTACCGCGAACACGATGGTCGGCGCGTTGCAGGGATCGGGACACTGCGACCTGTTCATCGAGAAGAGCGGCACGATGTGCGTCAAGCGAGCGATGAATTTGGCAGGGAAGGATGACGGGAGTGCGCGCGTATATCTGCGCGACGGCGGCACCCTTCAGGCGGGGAATATCTTCTGTGGCCCACGTGCTACGGCGGTCATCTACGCGGACGGCGGCATTTGGGAGGCAACGGACAAGAACAGCTCCATCAAGAAGGGCGTGGACTTGTATGTGGGCGAAAAGGGACTGACGATTCTTCTGAAAGGAAACCACGTCACCATCAGCGGAGATCTGTTACGTGACCCACAATTGCTTGGAAAAGACGGCGGAATCCGTATCAAGGGAAAAGGCATGGTTACCTTCAACGGCAAGAATACGCTTGTCGGTCCCGTTGTTGCGCCCGAAGCGAAACTGGTCGGTCTCACCAAGTGAGTTGGCAGAGTAGCTGTCAGAGTAGCTTTTAGCTGCTGGCTATTAGCTTTTAGGAATGTAGCCTCGGAACACGTAACGTGCTTGTTACCCGTTTCGGGGGAGATGTGCTTCTGTGTGTCCGTACGTAACGATGACGTCCTCGTCGTCGAAACCGACAAGTTATTGGCAAAGGAGAAGGGATGCGCGGACTGGTTGGTCCGCGCACCTCTTTCAGTTGTTGTCTTCAGGTTGTTTATGTTGTTTTCCAAAATCCTCTCGTGCGCATGGCTTGGATGTACTCATCTCGTTTTCCTCTTGAGGAGAGGGGATTATCATGGTAAGATTTTTTTGTCGATTGGAAAAATCCCCAGTGGGTTTTCGAACGGCAGTTTTCAGAAAGGGCAAAGATGATGAGAAGAACGATCAATCTGTTTTTCGTGGCGGTTGCCGTCACGCTTTTCGGCATTTCGACGGTATTTGGCGGCGAATCCCATACCTATACGGACAGTCGTGGTGTCGTGTGGAATTTCAATTACACCTACGCGGACAATACGGCCACGATCACAGGGGTCAACTCCACAAACGCGAAGACCAGTTATGTACGTATGCCGTGGACATTGAAAGTTGGAACAGAGGAACTCATCATTACGGGGATCGCGGACGGCGCGTTTGAAGGTTGTTCAAATATCGATGACATCTTATTGCCGCCAACTGTCGCGACCATGACAGGACAGGCGTTCCGAAACATGGGTGGGGTGGTTTATGTGATTGTGCCTGACATACTGACGGGTAGGGTAATCTCAGGAAAGTACGGAACAACAGATCTGAAAGTGAATTATTACTTCACCGCCCAGGACATTCCGCTTTCCAGCGCGAACTTTTCAAAGTCACAGACGGTCAAGGGAGCTTTGTCGAGATTAGACTTTGATCCGTGGAGTTACGCAACTCCATTCACCGGGATGGTTGGCGAACTCAAATTCACGAAAGCGGTGAAGGCAAAGAACGGGGGACGTTCCGTCAAGCTCTCCGCTGTCTTTACTCGGCGCGACGGGAGCAAGCAGCGGGTCAAGGCGACTCTGAACCTCAACGGAAGCAATGCCACCACAGCCCCCTTGAAAATCCACCTCAAAATGGACGACTCGATGGAGGATGATTTCTATCTGAGCGTCGCCAACGGAAAGGTTGCCTTGGACGGAACCAACTACAAGTTCGCGAAAGCGAAGATCGGCGGTGTACTCAGCAGCTCGATTTCCAAGCTCTACCTGCAAGATTCCCCATTCTGGGGCGTCTTCTCGCCGAACTTTTTCGGAGCGGGTTGGACAGTGCAGGAAGATTTGTTCGGCTTGCCTGTGATCACCGTCCTGAACGGCAGGAAGTTCTCGACCCCGAAAGGCGCTTCCTTCAAGTTCAAGAAGGGCAAAGGCGGCACCTACACGATCACGAGCAAAAGTGGGGCGGATAACAAAAGCGCGCTGAAGCTCACCTACAACACCAAAACCGGTCAAATTAAAGGTAGCCTTAAGGTCTATGTACTCAACGCCACCAACACCAAATTCAAATCCTATACGGTCACGCTGACCGGAATCATGATAGGGGACTTCGGGAATGGCGCGGCAACGACGAAAAAGCCGAAGGGCGGTCCTTGGTTCTTCTTCCTCACTACCTCGTTTGGCGTGGGCTGAAACGCAGGGCGGCTGACGCCGCTCTGCGGATTAAGTGGGCCTGTGGCCCTGAGTGAGTAAGTGGGCTTCGCCCTAAGTTGGGGACGTGCTAGCGGGTTAAGCCGCCGAAGGCGGCAATGAAGAAATATGAATGAAGAATGGGGGCGATGGAGCCGCCAATGACGAATGACGAGTGACGAATGAAAGAAAGGTTGCCAGTCTCGCCAGTCCGTTTGTCGCGTGTCATCGGTAGCTATCGATTGCTATCGAATGCAATCGAACGGGATGGCCACGCTTTTCGTGACCGATGACCTGAAGTGCTTATCAAAAGCAGTAATCTCAAAACCACGGAATACACGGAAAATCGCGAGTTTTAGTACATTCTGTGGTTTTATGAAAATGATTGACAGCCGCCAGCGGATTACCGATAATGATGATGTTAAAGATGGAGGTGATATTGAAACGAATGAAATTTCTCGAAATGGGCTCGGCAGCTCTGCTTCTTGCGTGTTTATTGAAGACATGCTGTTGTGATGGGGGAAAGTCGCTAAGGGATATGGAGACCGAATTCTTCTCTTCGAATTTTGCGGACAAGACAATCTCCATTGTCAGGACACGGCGGCTGTATTCGTATGACCCCGTGCGATGGGAAAACCCAACCCCATCCGATAAATGGATATGGGAAAATTATAAATGGGTGTCTATGTCAAATATGTATGTGATAGTTGTAATTGATAGTGATGCTGATGAGTGGATATTTAAATGGGGGTCAACAAAACCTAAATGTTCTTTTTTCTATAAAGATATATCCAACATAGAGACCTTCTGCGTATATAGTGCAAAGAATGACACCTTGAAACCTTGTGATACAAGTGTCCAGTACATTGCAAAGAAAAACAGGGGGGGTATGATGGCCGATGTTGTTGATTTGGAGGAACTCTTTAGTCGCCATCCATCCTGTCCGTTGTTTTTTTCGGGAACGGGGAGAAAGGTGTGATGTTTTGGCGTGCGGGTCTTGATAAAGACTGGTGTGATTGTTTCAGGTCTTTGTTGTGGGTGGGGGAGCCAGTTGAATACTATACCGTTAAGAAATTCAAGACATGGGACGATTTTTGGTCGTGGGATGGATGTCTCGAAGAAAAACGTAAGATTGTGACGCGGGCAAAGGTCTTAACAGGAACGGGAGGTAGCAATGGAATCAGGTAACATTACAAGGCGGGAGTTCTGTACGGCATTGGCAAGTGTTACCGTCGAAGGAGTTGCGGGCATTCCCATGATTGCAATTTGCGAATCGATTCATAAAAAGAAATTGCAGATTGGCATCATTGGCACTTGTGGAGCGAATACGGATATTCGATCTCTGATCTTTTGGTTGGATGAGCAGATAAAGATTCACGCTCGTCCTGCCAATATACGCATCATTGGGATTAGTGAATCGGATTTACGGTTGCAAAGAAAATATACAAACATTCTCAATAAAAAATACGGTATGAGTTGCACCGGATATTCGAGTTTTCAGGAAATGTTGCAAGAAGAATCGGGAAAGCTTGATGCCGTTTTCATTTTTTCTCCGCTTGAAGAACATGAACGACATGTGACGGAGTGCCTGACTCGCAAAATTCCAGTCTTTTGCGTTGCCCCGTTGGCACAGGATTTAGAAACGGTGCGGAGACTGGTTAGTCTCGCCCGCACGACAGATACCCTACTCTCTTGCAACAGTCTTGGATGGGGAGGGGGGAATGCGAAGCTGTACCGTTTCTGCCGCGAAAAACTCTGCGGTTCTGGAGGCGTCTTGGGTGAGTGCGTCCGAATGTCGGTGGAGTCCTATGTCGATGCAACACTGGAGCCGGGCAATCATAAGGACGGAGTGCCCAATTCTCCGTTTTCCCCGAACAGCGGTTCAAGAGGTTTTGAGGCGAATTGTGCTTTTTGGAAGATGGTCGGGATTCAAGCTCTTTTTGCACAATGCCTGAATATCCGGTGGCTTAATCCGCAAATTCCTCAGTCGGTGACATGTTTCCAAGGACCATTCGGGAAGTGTCTTTCAACGGCGGATCTTGCCGTTTTCCAGTACGAGGGAGGCGGGCGGACTGTCTTTACCGAACTTTCCCTGCATAATAAACATTATGCTGTACGCGACCTTGGCCTGTTCAGAAAATCTTACGCAATGCACGATAGCGGCATTTTCTACAGGGGAGATTACGGTTCTTTTCGTTTGGCACCCAATCGCGGGGCAGAGGATATGCTGATCGAGATGGAGATCTACGCGGGCACGGATGCATCAAACTATGGGGATAGAGAGGCAGAATGTCTGAGACGTTGGTGTCCGGTGATCCGCAATCCGAAGGGGATACTTGGACAATGTGTGGATATTGCTTTCAGACACCTTGATTATCGGTCCTACGTCTGGCGCTGCGAAACCGATGGCAAGCTGGACGAAAAGGCGTTCAAAAAACTTGAGGATGAGAGTGCAGATTTTGAGGGAAAACGTAACCTTTGGCGTTTTCCCGAAGAAGTCCTTAACAACGATTCTGAATCAGGGATTGAAAATTATGCGATCAGCGATTTTCTGGATATGGTGAGGGGCGGTAAGCGCGACCTTGAATCCGCCGTGGAGGTGTTCCGCGCACAGGTCATGGTGTGCGGGATAGCGGAATCCGTCCGTACAGGAAAGCCATTCCTGTTCACCCCTGAAATGTTCGAGGTATAAATACACGATACTCCCCAGAACCGTTCTCTTGCGACGCGCGCTCGCAGGTCGTGTCGACGTCCGTTTCCGCGAACGGTTACTCGTATTCCTACGACAGCGTCGGCAACTTCATCCTCGCCTCCCGCAACGCGGCGACGAACTACTACCTCTCCAATGCGTTGAACCAGTATTCCTCCATATTTACGCCTCCGCATGAAATTTCTCTCATCACTGCGCAAAGCGCCTCAGCTTAACACGCTTATCCCGCAGGCGGCTTCGCCGCCTATCACTACTTCGCGCAGCGAAGTTACAGGTTCGTGCGATATGGTCGCCGTTTCGGCGGTAATATGGAGAGCCCCATCCCGGCGGCAATGATGTGAACGATACAGCCGCCGAGACGGCGGCTCTCCATAGAGGTTCGCACAATGCGACATCTGAGACTAGCAGGACTGGCGTGACTGGTGGCTTTACCTTCATTCGTCACTCGTCACTGGCGCCTCTGGCGGCTCGAAGTTATAGGCAAGCGCCCCGCCCGCCTCGCGCGGGAACGTTCATGGGGATAACTTGCCGGTTTCGACGGCGTGGGCGTCGTCGTTACACAAGCGGACGCGACGGAGCGCGTCCCTCCCACTCGATAGCAATCGATAGCTACCGATGACACACGACATTCCGCGTTTGACCTTGCTTGATAGGGGATATTTTGTTAGAGTAAATTCCTGTCTGGTATGCTGTGTGTCGGTATGACTGGAAATTGTGAAAGGGTCGAGTGATGAAGCGTATTTTGTTGACGGGTTTGGTGCTTTGTGTGTCGGTTTTGTGCCGTGCGGATTTCCGTCCGCCCGCCGTTCCTTTGGTGCAGTGTGATCCCTTCTTTAACGTGTGGAGTGCGGCGGACCGTCTCACGGATGTGGAAACGACACACTGGGCTGGGGCGAGACAGCCGATCTCGATTTTGTTAGAGGCGGACGGCAAGACGTGGCGGTTGTGCGGACTCGAACCGTCCGGTGTTCCTGCGTTGCCGCAGACTTCGCTGGACGTGCGTCCCACGCAGACCATCTATACGTTTAAGGACGGTTCGTTGTCTGTGGAACTGCGTTTCTCGACGGCGAAACTACAGGATGATTTGGATGTTTTCTCGCGCCCCGTCACCTATGTGACCGCACGTGTTTCCGGGACGAAGGCGTGGAAACTGGTTCCGTCCATTTCGCCCGCTTTGGCGACGAACGACGACAAGGCGCAAATGGTGACGAACACAACGACCGTCGCCGGAATGCGCACGTTTTCGGTCGGTCGTGCCGAGCAGAATCCTTTGAGTATGGTAGGTGACCGCGTCCGTTGCAACTGGGGGTATGCGTGGCTGGTGGGTCCCTCCGCCGTGAAGGATGGCGAATCGCATTTCATCTTGGCGTATGATGATGTGAAATCCATTCGGTTCTTTGGCGCGGATTTGCCGGCATGGTGGCGTCGGAATGGCGCTTCCTTTGTCGGGATGCTGGAGCAGGCGGAGAAGGATTATACGTCGATTCTGGCAAAGCTGGACGCCTTCGACGCCGAGTTTACGGCGGACTTGCTGAAACTCGGCGGCGAGAAGTACGCCAAGATCGCGGTGCTTGCCTACCGCCAGTCCTTCGCCGCGTGTAAGCTGGTTGCAGACCCGAACGGCCAGCCCTTCTACTTTTCGAAGGAGAATGGTTCCGGTGGTCTGATTGGCACGACGGATGTCTTTTACCCGCAGATGCCACATTTACTGTTGACGAGTCCCGCGCTTGCGAAAGCGACGCTTGCGCCCACATGTATCTACGCCGCATCCGAGAAATGGCCCTATCCATACGCACCGCACGATCTCGGAGTCTATCCCGTGGCGGAGGGACAGTACTACGGTATGAAGAAGGGGCAGGCCGTAGGCGGCGGTACGGACGACACGTTCCGGATGCCCGTGGAGGAGTGCGGTAATATGCTCATTGCGCTCGCGGCGGTTGCAACGGCTGAGGGAAACGCGAAGTTCGCGGGACGCTGGTGGGGAGAGGTGACGAAGTGGGCGGAGTACCTGTCGAAGTTCGGTTACGACCCCGGCAACCAGCTCTGCACGGACGACTTCGCGGGACATCTCGCGCACAACGGCAACCTCTCCGTCAAGTCCATCGTGGCCCTTGCGTGCTATGCGCGCCTTGCGGAAATGCGTGGCGAACGGGAAACGGCGGCGAAGTACGCTACGCTTGCGAAGGGGATGGTACCGCAATGGATCGCGGCCGCGAAGGGCGGCCGCCACGGTGCCGCGAAGCTGGTTCTCGGTCCTTGCCATCATCCGGGGGACACCTGGGCTCAGAAGTACAATCTCGTCTGGGATCGCATCCTCGGATTGAACCTTTTCCCGAAGGAGGTCGCCGAGCAAGAAGTTGCCGCCTACCGCCAACTGCTTCTGCCGTACGGACTGCCGCTCGACAGTCGGCTCAACTACACCAAGGCGGACTGGACGGTTTGGTGCGCGACGCTGACTGGGAAGCGCGAAGACTTCGAGGCGTTGATTGCTCCGCTTTATCGTTTCGTCAACGAGACGCCAGACCGTATCCCGTTCACCGATTGGTACTGGGCGGACACAGGCCGTTTCCGTGGTTTTGTCGCGCGCAGTGTCATCGGCGGCGTTTTCATTCCCGCCCTTTATGACACGGAGATTTGGAAGAAGTACTGTCTGCGCGGCAAGGATCCGACGGGCGAGTACGCGCCAATCCACTAGGGGGAACAGGTAAGTGTCCCGTTCACGTCGCGCGCGGGAATATTCATGGGGATAACGAGTAAGTGGTTCCTGTTGTTTCCATTCCTATTTGTTGGTAATGCAAGAAGAGAGGAGTCAGAGATGAAGACAATTCAAACGAATCAGGCACCTGCCGCCATTGGACCGTACAGCCAGGCGGTTTCTTCGCACGGTTTTCTGTTCCTTTCCGGTCAGATCGGGATTGATCCTGTTGTTGGAAAGATTACGGGTACGACCGCACTGGAGCAGGCGGAACAGGTGTTCCGTAACATTGGGGCGATTCTTCAAGCCGCTGGAAGTGGATACGACCGCGTGGTGAAGACAACTGTCTTCCTGTTGGACATGACTGTCTTCCCGGAGATCAACAAGTTGTATGCCCGGTATTTCACCTCCCTCCCCGCACGTAGTTGCGTGGCGGTCTCCGCCCTGCCCGCCGGTGCGCAGATTGAGGTAGAGGTAATCGCCGAGTTGCCGGAATGAGAGGAGGAAAAATGAATCACGATCCGATTGTCGAGTTGAAACGTCGTTCTTTTCTGTTGGGTGGGGTTGCCGCCGTTTCCGGTGTCCTGAATCCCGCTACGTCTCTCGCGGCGGAGCAGGGGAGTGATCCGTTGCCCGAGTTTTACGACGACTATCTACAGGGGATTGCGGGACGGGTTGCCGCGATTCGTCAGCGGACGAAGGTGACCGATAGCTTCTTTTTCATCACGGATCCCCACATTCCCGCGAACGCCAAACGATCCGGCAGGATGATTGCACGTCTCATCCGCATGACGGGAATCAACAAGGTGCTGTGCGGCGGCGACTTACCATGCGCGTTCGGTGATAAGGCGGTAATCGATGCCACGCTGAAAGACTATCGTGCGTTCTGGTTGGATCCGATTGAGGCGGCGGGCGGAATTGTTTACACGGCGAAGGGAAACCACGATTTCACCATCCGCAAGGATTGGCATGTGGATGAGGGGTGGACATACACCTCCCGCGAGGCGCGTGACTTCTTGATGTCGTGGAGCGGCAATCAGAAGGGTATTACCAACGCGAAGGATCCGACGGCGTGTTATTTTTATGTCGATTTTCCCGAAGCAAAGATGCGGTATATCGTCGCGGACTCGCAGGACACCGCAAGCGAACGTCACGAGTCTTTTTGGGGCGTGAAGTACGGAATCCATGAAACGCAGGCGGAATGGCTCGCCTCCGTCGCGTTTGCGACAATCCCGGCGGACTGGTCTGCTGTTGTCATGCATCACATCCCGTGTGCACCGATCGTTACGCCTAGTGCGGGCGAACGGAAGGTACAGCTCTTCCTGCAACAGATTTTGGATGCCTACCAGAACCGGAAGAAACTCCAGTTGTGTGGCAAGGAGTTCGACTATACGACGGCGCGCGGACGGATCGTGATGGACTTGACGGGGCACCGTCACGCCGACCGCCAGACCTTCTGCAACGGTATCCTATATGTGACCGGAGCGTGTGACGCGGCCTATCGTGACTACAAAATCGGCTCGACATTCTGCGGCACTTTACCCGAGAAGAAACGGGGCACAATCTACGAACAGACGTTCGACATTTACCAGTTGAC
The DNA here is from genome assembly GCA_017544725.1 of Kiritimatiellia bacterium. Classification (GTDB taxonomy): domain Bacteria; phylum Verrucomicrobiota; class Kiritimatiellia; order RFP12; family UBA1067; genus RGIG8368. The sequence goes on along the minus strand of JAFYDR010000122.1, from coordinate 8,676 downwards.
GGACGACGGTACGCTGTACGCCACGCGTGTGGGCGGTGGTCAAGACCGGATCTATCATACTGTTCCACGAACTGTGAAAAAAGGCGAACAGATGTCATTTACCACCACGCTTGCCGGGAAGATCCGTTGGGGGTGTTACGACGGTGACAACTGCCTCCAGACGGATAAGGAAAAGACGCCAGAAAAGCGTTACACCTTCTTCACCAAACATGCAACGATCTCTAGTACAGAAGGTATTCTTCAGGCACAAGAACCGGGTGACGTGCTGGTGCAAGCTTTGGACGAACAGTTCAACAAAGAAATCTTCTGTGTTCGTGTGATCGGGTAGTCAGGCGGTAGAAGCACCAGTTGAAAAATCTAGGTGTCGCTTTGCGACTCTCGCCAGTCAAACGCGGAATGTTGCGTGTCGTTTGTTGCGTGTCATCGGTAGCTATCGATTGTGATCCGCGTAGTGGCGACACGGGGCGGACACGGGCAAGAATGCCCTTGCACGAAACATGCCTCGTCGTTACGCGGGACGGCGGATGCTGCCAATAGCAAATGAGATGAAGATAGGCAGAGGGAGGACTAAAAGCCACTCCCTACTGCCTTCTTCTCAGTCTCTCAGTTTCCCCGCTTCTCAGCTGGCGGCTTTGCCACCCCTACTCCCTGCTGCCTCCTCAGTTATTCTAACGGAGCGCAGTTGACGCCCTGGGAGAGGAGACGCAGACGGTGGGTCTTCATGCGAGCCTTGAAATCGGAGAACTGCGGTTTCGCGTTGCCCAGCCAAAGGACTTCCGCGAGTGCGCAGGTGCGCGGCCACATCTTCCACGCGAGGTCATACTCGTTCCACGTGTATTCGCTCCAGTTGTTGCCCTGTCCCCCTAGAATATGCTTGCGGGCCTCGGCGGGTACATCGGCACAAGGATCAAACGAGTAACAGGTCTCCAACGTGATGTTGCCACCGATGTAGAAGAAGGGATCGTTGTTGAGTCCCTGCCTGTAATCGAGGTAGCAGAACTTGTTCGGGGTCATTACCACGTCATGTCCACGCACAGCGGCCTGCGCACCGGAAACCAGTTCGTGACCGGCGCCACTACGCGGTTTTGTACGCCAGCTCATGCCGATCGCGCTTTTCGGAACATCGCCTAGCAGGTACTCGTCCCAGCCCAACGTCCGCTTGCCGCGCGCCTCCAGGAACTTCACGAAGTGGCGCGTAATCCACGGTTGAAGTCCATGTTCATCCTTGAGTCCCTCGGCCTTGATACGAGCCTGACACTTGGGGCAGTCCTTCCAGCGGATTTGCGGACATTCGTCGCCGCCGATGTGGATGACATCGCCGGGGAAGAGCTTGCACACGTAGTCGAGCACGTCTTCCATGAATTTGATTGCCTTGTCGTTGCCGAGACAGAGGACGTCCTTCTCGATACCCCATACCAGCCGGGGTTCACGGGAAGCGAGGTTCTCCGGTTTGCACGCGAACTCGGGGTAGGCAGCTAGGGCTGCGAAGACGTGTCCGGGCAACTCAATTTCGGGGACGATCGTGATATGCCGTTCCGTCGCGTAGGCGATGATTTCGCGGATGTCCTTCTCCGTGTAATAGAAGGGTCCGTATTTAATCCCGTTCAGCTTGTCCGCATCCTCTTTTGTACCTTTCGACGCCTTGACGCCATGCCGGACGCTGGCAGAACGCACGGCACCGTATTTCACGAGTTCGGGATAGCCGGGGATGTCAATGCGCCATCCTTGGTCTTCCGTGAGATGCCAGTGGAAGCGGTTCAACTTGTGTTGCGCCATCAGGTCCATCACCTGCTTGACCGTCTCCTTGCCGAAGAAATGGCGGCAGTCGTCCATGTGAACTCCGCGCCAGCTGTAGGCGGGCGCATCCTCGATTTCGACGCAGGGAATCTTCTTGTCGGAGGTGAGTTGTTTCAGCGTCTGACGTGCGTAAAACTTACCCGCAGCTCCGGATGCTGTGATCGTGACGCCATCCGCCGCGACGGAAAGCCGATACCCCTCGGCGGGAACGGACGCATCCTCCACTTCGCGGATTGCGACCTTCTCAGGCGCAAAGCCGCCCTTCTCCACCAGTTTCACAGGGCGCGGTACCAGAACGATTTCGGCCAAGGCCGCGACAGGCAGAACGGCGGCGAAGGCCGTTCCCAACGACATCCAGTTTTTCATCATGTTAGTTTTCTCCAATTTGACTGTGCGGGCACGCATCCCGCGTGTCACGCCCCGCATTATACCACCGCATAGGCACGGAGGCAATAGAGAGTTGGGCGGCAAAGCCGCTAGTGAAAAATGAAAAGATTAAAAGGTTAAATCGCCGCTATGCGGCTTGAAATTGCCTGTCGATGCCACCAGCAACGAGTGACAGGCGGCAGGGCGGCTAATGCCGCCAGCTGAGAAGCGTGGAAAGTTAGGGCTGAGAAGCGGAGAAGCTGAGAGGCTGAGAAGAAGGGATAATGGAGACAATGGGGACGATGGAGACAATGGGGACGGGTGTAAAGCCACCAGTCTCGCCAGTCGCGCATGGTGGTGGTCGTATGGTGCGTGTCACGCTTATGGGAGGAATTTCATTTTCCACGAAATTCAATTCCGCTCCAGCAAAGCTTCCCAAATTTTCCGCTTGAATGGGGTTGATGGATTATGAGAAAATAAAGCCATGTTTTCTGAAACACAGGAGATTCGAAATGGGTGTTCGTAAAAATGGCGAGTTCTTGTCCGAGGTGATCGTCGGTTTCTTCATGATCGGCGTACTGGCTTTGCTGGCTTACTTTACCATCATCATTTCTGGTGTGGATGTGATCAACGGTACCAGCAAGGTGCCACGCATGGCGGAGTTCGTCGATGTCGGCGGATTGAAGTTACGCGACAGCGTAGTGATGCGCGGCATTCCCATCGGTTCGGTCGATAAGCTGGGTATTACGAAGGACGGCGTTTCCGTCACGCTCCTGCTTCAGAAGAATGTGGTTTTGCACGAGGGGTATTCGCTGGATGTGGTCTCCGGTTCGCTTTTGGGCGGCAACTACTTGTTGCTGACGGACGGGACGGGGGCGGAGTTGCCCGAGAACGCGATCCTGCACGGGCGGACTCCCACCAACTGGATGCGCGATCTGGGCGAGATCGTGGCGAACCTGAAAGAGTCGCTGCATCAGGACGAGATCCGTTCCATCATCACCAACATCCAAGAGGCGACGACCTCGATCCGTACGGTCGTGACGCGCGTGGAACAGGGAGAGGGAACGCTGGGCAAGTTGTTGTCGAGCGACACCTCGCTCTACACTGACCTCTCAAACACGGTGGTGAACATCCGTTCGATTACCGAGAAGGTGGATGCAGGGGAGAACTCGCTTGGTCGTCTGCTGAACGACACGGGGAGTATCTACACCAATCTGGATGCGACAGTCGCCAACCTTCGTACCATCACGGAACGTGTGGAGCAGGGCGAAGGCACGATTGGAAAGTTGCTTTCATCCGACACCGCGCTCTACCAAGATTTGGAGAAGACGATTGCCAACTTGAAGACCGTGACGGATCGTCTGGAGCAGGGCAACGGTACATTGGGCAAACTGATGAAGGACGAGAACGAACTCTACAACAACCTGAACGAGACGGTGGCGAACCTGAAGATTGCCGCCGAGCGTTTGCAGAAGGGGGAGGGGACACTGGGTAAACTCTCTGCGGATGACAAACTGTACAACGAGGTGCAGGGGTTGTTGCAGGATGTTCGGCAGACGGTGGACAACTATCGGGACACGACCCCGATCACCGCGTTTGCCTCCTTGCTGATGGGAGCGTTGTAAAAGGGGAAGACGAAGCGGAAGGATGATGCGGCATGCCAACGGCTGAATGGGTTTTTGAACACGGCGTACCGGGGTCTCTGATCCTGTTGGGACTTGTGATCGCGCTCGCGTTCACGATCTTCTCCGCGTGGAAGTATCTGCCACGCGCAATGGTCGGCGGAATGCTGATCGGCATCCGTTTCCTCTTTCTTGCTGTTCTCTTTTGGGTGCTGTTGCTTCCTGCAAAGAAAAGTTCGATTACAGAGGTCGTCAAGCCTCGCTTTATCGTATTGCTGGATACTTCAGGGTCGATGACGATGACCGCCGACCAGGAACCCGCCTACAAGGACAGGTGGGAGGCGGCGAAGGCTGTGTTGCAGACACCGGGAATGAAGCGGCTGACCTCGCAATGCCTCGTGGAAGTCTATCCGTTTCAGAACGATTTGTTGACGCCGGTCAATCTCGATCAGGTTTCGGAATTGGCGACGGACGGAAAGTCGTCGCGCATCAACCTCGCGCTCAACCGCCTCTTCGAGCGGTTGCGCGGACAGTCGATCGCGGGCGTACTGGTGTTGACCGACGGCATTGACACCTCGGAGAAGAAAGAGACTTGGGCAGAGGCGTCGTGGCCTTCGCCGATGTATGTCGCCCAGCTGGAAAATCCCGGCGAGGTCGAGGAACATCCGGATATGCGCGTCGATAACGTCGATACGCCGCACCGCGCGATTGTCGGATGGGATACCCAGATGACGGTGACGATTGCCGGGAAGGGCGGCAAGGGCGAACCGTTCCCCGTGATCCTCCTCAAGGACGGCAAGGAAGCGGAGAAGATTGCCGTGCAGTTGCCCGCCGAGGGCGGCAGTCGCGACGTGCAGTTCAAGCTCAACCATCCGAAGGTTGGCGTGGAGAATTATCTGGTCAAGATCCCCATTCTGCCGGATGAGGTACAGACGAACGACAACGAGATGACGCTTGCCGTCGAAGTACTGGATGCGAAGAACCGCGTTCTCTTTTTGGAGGACGTCCCTCGTTTCGAGAGCAAGCATTTCTCCCGCGCGCTCTTCTCGAACAAGGACATCACGCCGTTGGCCTTCTTCCAGATGCCCAACCGCCAGAATCCTGCGACGAAGGAATGGATCGCCTACGGAGACCAGCAGGGGTTGAGTTTCGATCTGTCGCCAGAACAGCTGCGCCTGAACAAGATCATCATTCTCGGCGATTTCGATGCGGATGCGCTTTCTCCTGAACACTGCCGTACGATTTTGGAGTTCGTGGAAAAGGGCGGCAGCTTAATCTTGCTGGGCGGGCACAAGCTCTGGGGCGAGAACGGGATCGCCAAGACCGATTTGAGCAAGCTGTTGCCGTTCACCCGTGCGGGAGCTCCGGCGATGGAAGGAAAGTTCAACGTCCAGTGGACGTCGGAAGGTCGCGCGCATCCGGCGTTGGCGAACAACAAGGAGATGCCGCAGGAGTTGCCGCCCGTCCTCTCCGTCTTCACCGGTGCGAAGCTGACCGGCGGCGCCTTCGCTCTTGCGAATGCGCAGACCGATTCGGGGGAGGAGCCGATCTTGGTCTCTCGCATCTACGGGCAAGGCAAGGTGCTGGCGGTGTTGACCGACTCCCTGTGGCGGTGGCAGATGCAACCCGGTACCGAGAAGCCGTATCCGAAATTCTGGCGGCAGATTCTGCAGTGGATGTCGCCGTCGGAAACCGAGATGGACAAGTATTTCTTGGAGTTGTTCACGGATGCGGGGACGATTTCCGTGGGCGATCCCGCGATTCTTCAGGCTCGTCTGGCGATTCCTCCGAGCGAAACGCGGAAGAATTGGAAGGTGACTTGTCAGGTGCGGACGCCGACCGACCGTACGATTCCGCTGGCGATGCAGGGCAAGACGATTCAGGTGTCGGGAGGTTCGGAGATTCCGGGGTATGTGACCGAGTTCGTGCCAGAGGAGCCGGGCAACTATCAGGCGATCGCTTCGGTGGAGATTGACGGCAAGACGATCCAATCCGCGCCGTGCCTCTTTGCGGTACGTGCGACCTCGCAGGAGATGATGTTGCAGCCGATCAACGAGAAGGTGCTGAAAGCACTGGCGCGTTCCAGCGGTGGGCGATACGGAAACGCACAGGAGATCAGTTCCGCATTGCAGAACCTGACTGTGAACGAGCGCAGGGAACGGAAGCTGGAGTACCAGTCGATGTGGCATTCGCCATTCTGGATCGGATTGCTGATCTTGATTCTGACGGTCGAATGGTTCATGCGAAAGATGAAAAACATGTCGTAGGGCGCGGACGTGCCGTCGCCAATCGGAAAGGAGTCTGGAATGAAGTCGATGACCTGGATGTTGAGGGGATGTCTGTTGGCGGCGGTCTGTTCGGTGTCCGTACAGACGCAGGCGAAGGACCCCGTGGATTGGGTGAACACGGAGATCGGAACGATCAGCCACATGCTGGTTCCCGTCTTCCCAACCGTCGGTTTACCGAACGGGCTGTTGCGGTTCTATCCGCCGAATCACGACTTCACGACACATCGGATCGACGGCATGGGGCTGACCGTTCCCTCGCACCGTTCCGGAAAGGTCTTCAACCTGTTGCCATACAGCGGAACGGAGGAGGGACTGGCACGGAGGTGGACTAGTACCTACGAGCAGATGGATGCCAAGCCCTATCGCTTTTCCATTTTCCTCGATACGCACGATACGCTCGTGGAGTTGGCACCGACGCGGAAAGGTGCGGTTGTCCAATTGACGTTCGAGGCGGCGGCTCCCATTCACGCTGTCAAATTGGCGCCAATCGGGGAAGGTGAGTTGACCATCCGTGACAAGACTGTCTCAGGCTGGGACGAGTTCAAGGGGGTACGTGTCTATCTGGCTGCGGAGTTCAGCAAGGCACCGCAGCGTGCGGGCGTGGTAAATGGCGATCGGATTGACTATGCGGCATCGAAATCGACGCATGGTGCCCATCCGCTCGTGCTGACCTTCGGCAAGGATGCGGGCGAGAAAGTCTTCTTGCGTTTCGCCATCTCCTGCATCAGTGAGGAACAGGCGGCGAAGAACCTGAAAACCGATGTGAAGAATTTCGAGCTGGAAGCCTTGGCGCGTGCCGCCCGTGCGGAATGGAACAAGGTGCTGGGACAGGTCCGTGTGCAAGGCGGAACCGAAAACGAGCAGGCGGTTTTCTACACGGCACTCTATCGGTGTTACGAACGCATGATCGACTTTACCGAGGACGGCAAGTACTTCAGCGGGATGGACCGCAAGGTTCACGACGCGAAAGGCATACCGTACTGGTGTGACGACTGGATTTGGGACACCTATCGGGCGAAACACCCGCTGATGGTGTTGTTGCGTCCGCGCGAACAGGCGGAGTGCCTGCGCTCGTACATCCGCATGTACGAGGATGGTGGTTTCCTCCCCACTTTCCCGGAGATCAACGGCGATGCGCACTGCATGAATGGTCTGCACACGATCTCGATTTTTCTCGATGCTTGGCGGAAGGGAATCCGCAACTTCGATTTGGAGAAGGCCTACGAGGCGTGCAAATACACGTTGTTCGAACGGAGTCTGATACCTTGGCATCTCGGACCGAAGACGGAGCTGGACGAGTTTCTGTGGAATCACGGTTACTTCCCTGCGTTGCATCCCGGAGAAAAGGAAACCGTGAAGGAGGTCTCCAGAGGGGAACGTCGCCAGACGATCGCGGTGACGCTCGCAGCTGCTTACGACGTTTGGTGCCTTGGCGAGATTGCGGAGGAACTGGGCAAGAAGGAAGATGCGGCGAGGTTCCGTAAACTGGCGCAAAACTACAAGACCGTTTGGAACGAAAGGACGCAGTTCTTCCATCCGAAGGACAAGGATGGAAAGTGGATTGAGCCGTTCGACTATAAGTATTCGGGCGGTCAGGGGGCACGCGATTACTACGATGAGAACAACGCGTGGACATACATCTGGGACGTACAGCATGACCTCGCGGGGCTGATCTCTTGCTTCGGTGGGCGTGACGCCTTTCTCAACAAGTTGGACCAGCTCTTCTGCGAAGGGTATAACCGTGCCCGCTGGGAGTTTTACAACATCCTCCCGGATTCTACCGGGAATGTCGGTATGTTCGTGATGGGGAACGAGCCGAGTTTCCACATTCCGTATCTCTACAACTACGCGGGACGTCCTTGGGAGACGCAGAAGCGTGTCCGGATGTTGATGGACGCCTGGTTCCGCAACGACCGTATGGGAATCTGCGGTGACGAGGACGGCGGCGGGATGTCCGCTTTTGCGGTCTTCAGTGCGATGGGATTCTATCCCGTTACGCCTGGTTCGCCGACTTATACCTTTGGTAGCCCGATCTTCCGTGAGGTTACGATTGATTTGCAGAACGGCAAGCGGTTCACCCTTCGCGCGCCGGAGGCGACGACGAACGCGAAGTACATCCAGTCCGTCCGCATCAACGGCAATCCGTGCGAAAATACCTGGTTCTCGCACGACGTGATTGCGCAGGGCGGGAACATCGAAATCCGCATGGGCGACCGCCCGAACCGGAAGTGGGGCACAGCCCCCGAGAACGCGCCGTTCTCCATGTCGGCAAAGTAGGAATCGCTTGGACACCGCGTCATCTTCCAGCCTCATCGAGAAGGCGGAGGCGATCTGCCTTCAGATCCATCCGTGGTCGAAAACCTCGCATGTAGTCACTTGGTTGACTCCCGGTTTCGGAAAGGTCACGACGGTGGTAAAGGGGGCGTGTCGTCCGAAAAGCGCGTTTCTCGGTCAGTACGACCTTGCATACACCTGCGAACTGCTCTTCTATCGAAGGGAACGCGATGGCGTACATGCAATCCGCGAATGCTGGCCAATCTGCATCCGGGAACCGTTGCGCGTGAATTGGCGTGCATCGTCGCTCGCCGCCTATCTCTGTGGAC
>JAFYDR010000121.1 GCA_017544725.1 Kiritimatiellia bacterium | reverse complement strand
GATGTGGATGACAAGACGATTCGCGGTAGCCGAGAAAGCGGCAAGCCGCTGAAGGACTACACCGCGCCTTACATTCAGGCCTTCTTCGATGACCTGAAAACATTGAATGTTCAACCTGCCGCCGTTTATCCCGCAGCGACTGACCACATCCCGGAAATGCAGGCTTTAATCCAGCGTCTCTTCGACAACGGACTTGCATACGTCTCGCAGGACGGTTCCGTTTATTTCAGCGTCGGCAAGTTCCCGTCCTACGGAAAGCTGGCGCATCTCGACCGCGAGAACCTGCGCGTTGGTGCCCGCGTCGCGAATGACGAGTATGACAAGGAAAGCTACGGGGACTTCGCGCTCTGGAAGGCGTGGGAGGAATGTGACGGCGATGTCGTCTGGGATTCGCCGTGGGGCAAGGGGCGTCCCGGTTGGCACATCGAATGTTCCGCGATGTCGATGAAATATCTCGGTGAGTCGTTCGACATTCACACGGGCGGTATCGACAACCTCTTCCCGCATCACGAGAATGAGATTGCTCAGGCGGAAGGTGCGACCGGCAAGCAGTTTGTTCGCTATTGGCTGCACTGTGCGCATCTGCGCGTAAACGGCGAGAAGATGTCGAAGTCACTCGGGAACTTCTTCACCCTGCGCGACCTGCTGCAGAAGGGATACACCGGACGCGAAATTCGCTATGTCCTCATCAACGCACACTATCGGCAGCCGTTGAACTTCACCTTCGACGCGTTAGCTGCCGCTCGTACTTCGCTGGCGCGCGTGGACGAATGTATCGATGCGTTGACCTCTCTCGCCGGAACGGCGAAGTCGGATGATTCGTTGCCTGAATGGGCACAGACCGCACAGGATGCCTTCCTTTCTGCGATCCGTGATGACCTGAACATCCCAGAGGCGTTCGCCGCACTCTTCGAGTTGGTGCGTGGCAGTAACACTGCCATCAAGGATGGTGTACTGCAACCATCTGGTGCGGCAGCGGTGCTGGCACTCTTTGATCGCCTTGACCATGTACTGGGCGTCGTGCGGTTCGGTCGTGCGGCGAAAGAGGAGGAGCTGCCCTCCGAGATTGCAGCGTTGGTGGACGCACGTGCAAAGGCTCGCGCCGAAAAGAACTGGGCGGAATCCGATCGTCTGCGTGACGAGATAGCCGCGCGCGGATACTGTGTTCGCGACTCTAAGGAAGGTCAGAAAGTCAAGAAAGCGTGAGGACGGTTTCGTTCAAGAGTTTCGGTTGCCGCCTCAATCGTGCCGAGACCGATCGCTACGCCGCCGAATTCGCTCGTGCGGGAATCGCGATCGTTCCGTTCGGAACCGCATCGGACATCGTGGTGATCCACACCTGTGCAGTGACCGCGACAGCGGAACGTGAGTGTCTGCGAATCGCAGGTTCGATGCGCCGGAAAAATCCGAACACGCTTCTGGTGCTTTCCGGTTGCGCGGTCGAAAGCGCATCGCTAGAAAGGCTGGCGAGCCTCTCAATGGATTTAATTGTGCCTCGCGCGCAATCGGAACGGCTCGTCCCTCTCGTGTTGGAAAAGCTTCCTGCCGTAGAGAAATTTAATGTGTCGTTGGCAGAGGGGGACCTCTTTCAGCAGAACCGTCATCGCGCCTTGCTGAAGGTACAGGACGGATGCTCGAACTTTTGTACCTACTGTTTCGTGCCACTGGCGCGCGGAAAGCCGCGCAGCCGTTCGTTTCAGGAATGTTTGGATGAGGCGAGGGAATGGATTGACAAGGGGTTCGAAGAGCTGGTTGTTGTTGGTTGTAACCTCGCGCTTTATGAAGACGGCTCGAAGCAGCTGCCAGAATTGCTTGTCGCCCTGACGGAACTGGATGGCGTTGGACGTATCCGGTTGAGCTCGCTGGAACCTGGTCGGTACGAACGGGATGTCGCGCAAATCATGACGGAAGTCCCCAAGTTGTGCGCGTTTCTGCATCTGCCGATACAGAGCGGGGATGACGATGTGTTGCGTCGAATGGGACGATACTACGACGCTTCTTATCTGCGCAAGTCGCTCGATGAGATTGTCCAGTATGTCCCGAATATCGGCTTGGGGGCAGATTTGATCACGGGCTTTCCCGGCGAGACGGAAGCGATGTTCCGTCATACAAAAGAACTCGTGGAGTCCTATCCGTTTTCCAACCTTCATGTCTTCCCTTATAGCGAACGTCCAGGAACGCCTGCGACCTCTTTCCCCGATCAGGTTCCTGTGGCGACTCGCAAACGTCGTGCGGCGGAACTGATCGCCCTGCGTGAGACAAAGCGCGAAGCGTTTGCCGCGCGACAAGTTGGGCGCGTGGTTGCCCCGTTGGTTGAGAGCGTCGCGGATGACGGAACCGGACACGGATGGACGGCGGAATATCTCCCGTGCACGATCTCGGATGCAGGTAGAGATTCAATTGGAAAGATCTTGCAGATGCGCGTCACCTCTGTTTCCGGTGAAGAACTTCACGGATCGCGTGGTGATCGATAATTCTTTTGACGGGGAAGAGGATGATCAGACGCGAAACCATACACTCGATGATACGGCGTCGCAATGGCTGGGATTACTGCGCTCCCGGTCGCTACATGGTTACTCTCACCCTTGCAGACCGTACGAGAGGATGGCTGGGGGAGCTTGCTCCGCATACACGCGGTGAGTTGGTACAAGAGATCGCGCTCACCTCTTTGGGACGGATCGTGGCTGAGAAATGGCGCGAGATAGCCGCCAACTGGCCGGGGTGGAAGTAGAGGAATTTGTTGTAATGCCCGATCATCTGCATGGTGCCATTCGCATAGCCACACGCCAAAAGCACCCGCTCGGGCAGATCATCGGTAGCTTCAAGTCAAGGAGCACATCCGCTGCTAGGATGCTCGGCTGCAAGTAACCGAGCACGATGGTGCCCTAGAGCCGGCTCCTCATGCTCGCGCCAGCCGCATAGCCCTACACCACAGAACAAAAACTGATAACTCGCGATGATGCTTGCGTACTGAACCATATTGCACAGGCTATCGCCAGAGACGGCGCAGCCGAGATTGACTACAAGGGGCGTACTCCGATCTTCATCGACGAAATGACGCAGAAGGCCGTTCTTGCAGTCAAGGATGCCAAAGTGAATGCCGCAAAAAGGCAAGTGCAGCGTGACTCGCCACATCAGTAAAGGCTCGCACAGCTAGCAACTGAACGCTCACTCGTCCCTTTGCTATTCAGCATTGTTTTTTCCGTGGAAAAACGGTATCGTATTCTTTTTATTCCGTTACGTTACGGGAAAGGAGTACGCGATGTTTGCGATGTTGGTAACACTGTCCGGTTTGACAATCGGAGCATGGAATGTGTCATTTGATGAGCCTACGTCAACGTTGTCGTTGTCGAATACCCAGCAGAATGTTTCGCTGGAAGGTAAGCTTTCCTTCTCGACCTCGATGCCGAACTGGCGTGTTGCGAATGCACGCGAAGCGGCGGTGAACCGTTTGAGTCTTGTCGATGGTGGCAATACGGTGCGCGGCTACATTTCTTTCCGAGGGGAGGGAAACACGTTGACGATGGAGGCGTTCCATCGCGCCGGCGGAAACAATTTCTATGCGGGTAACCTCCAGATGGAAGGCGTGGTACATTTCCGTCCAGTGAGTTTCGCATGTCGGACACTAGCCAGCGATGACGAGCGTGTGTTGAATTTCGCGGACGGGGCAGGGGATTCTCCGCTCAACGATTCCCTCTTCGCACGGGAGGAGGACTTGGCTTTGCGTTTCCATTCGCAGGGAACGCACCTGAAGTCGCTTGGTAAAGGCGACTACTCGTTCTTGCTCTGCTGCTGCGTGGAAAATTCGGCACACTCGTCCCTGACAGTGGAACTCGCCCCGCACTATTATGCGAGCCGCTGGGCACCGGGTTACCACCCGATCGACCGTACCCGTTGCCCGAAGGCTCCGACAGGGTGGATGAGCTGGAATACTTATTTCGACAAGGCGGGTGCCAAAGAGAATCTGGAAGAGGCAAGAATCGCGAAACGCTATCTGCAACCGTTCGGATTGGAAATCTGGTCAATCGAGTCGTGGCAGGACAACTCCTGCTGGCTTCCCGTTTCCAATTTCCACAATCTCGATCTCTCCTGCTACAAGAATCAGTTCCCGGAGGGGATGAAGAAGCTGGCGGATGATATTCGCGCACTGGGCTATCGTCCCGGACTCTGGATGCCGTTGTACGGGACAGGTGACGAGAAATTCTATCAGGAGCACAAAGAATGGTTCCTGCACGACAAGGACGGCAATCCGATCAACAACTGGAACGGGCGCTTCATGTTGGATACGACGATTCCAGAAGTGCTTGAGCATCTGCGTTCGATCACCCGCACCGCATCCAAGGAATGGGGGTACGAGTTCTTCAAGTTCGATGGCATGGCGAACACGCCCCGGAAGTTCGAGAAGCCGGAAATCCGTGCTTGCGCCAAGAATCCGAAGGATGTCAACTGGTTCGAGAACAGCGTGAAGGCCTTGCGCGAGGGGATCGGGGAAGACCGCTTGTTCCTCGGCTGCATGGGCGATTTCACCGGAACAGAGGCGAAGTATCTCGATGCCTCTCGCCTGGGCGCAGACGTGGTGGGGTGCTACCATGGACTAGGCGAGCGCACTGTAGATGGCTTTACCTCGAAGTTCGCCCAGATGCCGGTCACGTGGGGGAATATCCTCCATCAGGCTGACTGCACGTTCAGCCAGATCTTCGTGAATAACCTGATGTTCTACACCGATCCTGATACGCTGTTGGTCAATTACGTTCTGGAAAAGAACGAGGTGGATGTGATGGCAACGATCATCGGTTTACCGGGGCAGTTGATGTTCGCGGGCGACAAGCTGGCGGAGTTGCAGATGGATCGTATGAAGGTCATCCAGCAGGTGCTGCCCGTGGCGGACATCCATCCCGTCAACCTGTATCCCTACTTCTCACGCCTCCCGATCTGGAATCTGACGGTGACGCGCCCCTTCGGTACGTGGCACTCCGTTGCCGTCTTCAACTTCGAGAACTCAGAACGCGAAATCTCCTTCGACCTCCATGAGATCGGGTTGGATGACGACAAGACCTACACCGCGTTCGAGTTCTGGCGGCAAGAATGGATCGGTAGCGTACAAGAGGGACTGGAGTTGACTGTTCCTGCCCGCACGGTACGCCTAATCTCCTTCTGGGAGCAGACGGATCATCCCCAGTTCGTCGGCGACGACCGTCACCTGACACAGGGTGCCGTTGAACTCAACGACCTGTCGTGGGACCAGAATGCGAAGACGCTCTCCGTCAATGTGACTGCTGTTGGAGAGTTCCCATTGACGATGACGTTCCGTGTTCCGGAAGATTTTTCTCTGCGAGAGGCGCGTGCCCCCAAGTCGATGGAGGACGTGAAGGTCACAACGAACTTCCAAGGGAAGGAACTCTTGAAGTTGACCGTAACCTCGCCGCAGACGAGGAAAGTTCCCGTGTTGCTGAAATTCTAAGGTATCTTGTATGTCTCGAAGAGTTTTTCCTTGTATCCTGACTGCCATCACTCTCGTCGTCTCGTGCCTGTTCGCTGACATTCGCGAACAGGTGCGGCTTGATCTGTTCACCGCGCCCGGATGTACCGAGTGCGAGCAGATCAAGCGAGATGTTCTGCCTCGTCTGGAGGAGGCGTTGGGCGGAGAGTATGAACTCTTCGAGCATGATACCACGCAGGCAACAAACATTCCGTTGCTGGTCGCTTATCAGGAGCGCTGTAAAATTGACACCTCGAACGCGCGATCCTCGATTGTGGTCGATCATACGATCTACTTGAGCGGGTACGAGGAGATCGCGGAGAAACTGATCGGGTGTGTCGAGGCGCAGCTGGCTTCTCGCCAGAAACCGAACTGGAAGGATCCGCAACCGCCCGACTTGGGGGAGGGAAAGGCGGAAGGTACAGTCCAGAAATGGTTGCGTACGTTCACGCCGGTCGGCGTCTCCATCGCTGGACTGTTGGACGGTTTCAATCCGTGTGCGATTTCGACACTGATCTTCTTCCTGAGCGTCCTGACAATCGCGAAGGCATCGCGTCGCGTCCGCTTTCTGGTTGGCTTCTCGTTCATCCTTGCGTCCTATCTGGTTTATATGTCGATCGGTGTCGGATTCCTCTACGCGATTCGCAGTCTGCCGAATTTCAACACGGTCAAGATGGTGATGGAGGCGGTAATCGGACTTGCGATGATTCCGCTCGCTTATCTCTCGTTCCGCGACTCCTTCCGTTTCCGCAAGAGCCAGCGAGCGGACGAGGTGACCTTGCAGATACCCGACAAGGTCAAACGGAAAATTCATACCTTCACGCGTTCCAAGATTGGATGGGGCGGTCCCGTGATTGGCGGATTTGTCGTGGGTACGGTCGTGACCATTTTGGAGAGCGTCTGCACGGGGCAAAGTTACCTGCCGACGCTCATGTATGTTCTGGAGCAGAATCCGTCAAACCTGATTGCCTGGTTTCTTCTCGCCCTGTACAACCTCTTCTTCATTCTGCCGCTGATTGTGATCTTCGTGCTCTTCCAGCGCGGTGCGGACATTCCGTCGTTGCTGGATTGGAGCAAGAAGAACCTCGTCGTGATTCGAATCCTCTTCGGACTCTTCTTCACCGCAATGGCCATCTTCCTGCTCTGGCGTGCCTTCGCTCCGCTGTTCAAATAGGGTAAGCGAGTTAGGCTGGTTAAGCGTGTTAAGCTGGGAAGCTGAGAGGCTGAGAAGCGGGGACGCTGGAGACAATGGGGACGATGGGGACGGGGCGGGGGCAGGCTGTTCCGTCGTGGGCTGCGTGACGTTGCCCCTCCCAAGGCAACAGACACCGCTAGCTGGGTAAGTGAGTTAGGCGTGTTAAGCGTGTTAGGCATGTCAGTCGATAGCAGTCGAAATCGACGACGGGCGGTTGTGGACACACAGGCTGCGAAGTGATAGCGAAAAGCTTCACTTTGTTGAAGGGAGATCTGCGGAGAGGAGGCGGGCACCGGTGAAGTAGATCGGTTCATCCGTTACCAGCACCCTGCGTGTGCGACCGGAACCTCTCGCGACCGCCGGTTTACCCCAAAGGTCATGGAATACAACTTCTTCCGCATCGAACGTGCAGTCTCGATCTTGTGCCGCACGGTCTGTCCAGATCATGCCGCCGACTTTTCCGTCAGGGCGTTTCCACTGCGGGAAGAAGAGTCCGTCCTTCCGCCACTCGCCGCCGAGGTTGACCGCCCCCGCCGGTCGCTGTACGATGAATGTCTTGTTTGCGAGCCATCCGTCCTTCGGCACGAGGTTCGCATGGACCATGCCGAAGTTGTCCTCGTTGTAGAAGCGATCTGTTTCACGCGCTCGCAAGCTGTACCAGAAGAAAGCCTCCAAACCTACGGCGAAGGCGATGCCCATCGCTCGTGCGAACATCACGCCTTGAAGTCGTTCCGAGACGGGGAAAGCTCCTACGCCGTACTTCTGGATGCCGCATACCACCACGCGACCTTTCATGTCACTGTCGAGCAGATAGGTGCAGGCAGCGACGGCATGTTTGCCGTTGAGCGGATTCGTACAGGCGATGAGCGGTACCATCCTGTCGCCCGTTTTCAGTGCCTTCTCCGAGAAGAAGTGACCACAGGGGAAGCCTTCAGGCGATTCTTTGATTCCGGCGGCAAGACCTTCTGGTGTGGCGTGAACGGTCATCAGTTTGTCGGTCTTCGGCAACTCGCTGCCGGGCAACCACCAAGAGTCGAGCCCGATGTGGAGGCGCGCAAAGCGTTCACGCCCGCCGTCATGCGGGAAGACCCGCCCACTTCCGTCCGGAAGGTTCTGATACGGATTCCACATCGGCATTCCTCCGAGGTCAATGAGTGTGCCACCCTTACGAACGAACTCCACCACCGCGTCGAGCGTGTCGGCTGGATACGATTCGTCGAGCGGATAGATGACCACGTCCCATCCGCCAGCGGACAGTTGTTCGCTCGTCTCCTTCGGTCCGCAGACGCGCACCTTTGATCCCGGCGGCAACCGCTCGAGCAAGAAATGCGCGAGGCTTGGATCTGGAACCTTCTTGTCCGGAATGCACACGGTGTAGAGAACGTTCCACGTCTTCTTTTGTGGATGTGCCACTTTTAGCCCCGCAAACAGAACACCTCCCGGACCGGAGAGATCGACCTCGTGCGTGGGCCATCCGATTTCCGTGAACCAGATCGGCTTTTCAGCGTCGCCGAATTTTGCCATAATCTTCCGTAGTTCTGCGAATCCATTCCGTAACGGTTCCTCCGGCGCGTACGGATAGCAATAGGGATGAACATTCACGATGTCGAAGTAGTCTTTTGCACCGAGCGCATAGAGGTCGTGGATGAAACCGTGTGCCCAGCCAGCCGTGCCGCCCAAAGCCACGCGCACTGAGGGATCAACCTCCTTCGCCGCAACGTAGGCGGTCTTGAGCAGAGCAAGGTAGTTTGTGGGGTTCGGTTTATCCCAAAAGGCCCCGATATTCTGTTCGTTCCAGATCTCGATTACTGGTATCCGTTTCCCGTAGTGACGTACGGTTTCGCGTACGAACGCGGCGTAACCATCGAGATGTTGCCACGCGGGATACGCCCATTTGGGCGGACCGTACACGATGGGCAATACTGTGATGCCGCGCGCTTCATCCGCTTCCACGAGCTTGTCGTACTTTGAAAAGTCAAATGCGCCGTCCTTCTCCTTTTGGCAGGCGTTCCAATCCCAGTCCACACGCTCGTAGCCCATGCTTCCCACTTTGATGAGGTCCGCCAAGTCATCGTGTATGCGGTACTCCGAACGCGAACCATCCGTCACCACTCCGTAGGGGTTGAACGCCGCTGGCGACAAAACAGGGTAAGCAAGGACGAGAAAAGTGATCTTCACTACGTCGTTCACCGCAATACTCTGCTGCCAGTTTCTCTTTGTTGCTCTCATACTCCAATCTCCTTCCAACTGCAGTTCCGCTAACAGGCATTGCCCCAAAAGTAACAATTACACCTAGAAGTCTAGGGATCTAGAGGCGAGCTCACCGCCCACGCCGTGCGCGGGAACGTTCATGGGAATAACTTTTGAAACTACCCCATCTCGTCACTCTTCACTCGTCACTTGTCACTACTTCGCGAAGCGAAGTTATAGGCAAGCGCCCCGCCCGCGGTGCGCGGGAACGTTCATGTGGATAACTTTCGTTTCGACGATGATGGTGTCGTCGTTACGCGGTGGACGCGACGGAGCGCGTCCCTCCCCATCCGTCACTGCAACCTCTG
>JAFYDR010000120.1 GCA_017544725.1 Kiritimatiellia bacterium | reverse complement strand
TGACGGATGGGAGGGACGCGCTCCGTCGCGTCCGCTGCGTAACGACAACGCCCTCGTCGTCGAAACCGAAAATTACCCCCATGAACGTTCCCGCGGCGCGGGCGGGGAGCTTGCCTATAACTTCGCTTCGCGAAGTAGTGACGAGTAACGAATGACGAGTGACGAGATGCGGTACTTTTTCAAGTTATTCCCCATGAACATTCCAGTGCGCGGCACGGGTGGAGCGCTTGCCGCTATGGAGAGCCGTGTGCTACGCGGGCGAGTTAGCCCGCGCTCTAAAGACAAGTTGTTTTTTAAGTTGTTTCTGTTGTTTTCAAAAGACGGCGGTGAAATACGCAGATGCGTCCCGGCAAAGCTGTAATTTTCGCATTGCGAAAATGCGTGTGTTTTGCTAGTATTGTGGCATTGATTGGAGTTCTTCGAAGAAAAAGAGGTGTAGTATGAGACAGAGTTGGATGTGGAAGGGTATGGTGTCGGCGGTTGCGGCGATGATTTTGACCGCCATCGGGGCTGTGTCGTTTGCGGACACGGTGGCGGAATCTGGGCGTGAGATTCCGGTGTTGAAGGATGTTGATGTGCTGGTCGTGGGCGGCACCTACGGCGCGGTCGGTGCGGCGCTTGCCGCGAAGGAGGCGGGCAGCTCTGTATTTCTGGTTGCACCGCGTACGCATTTGGGCGAGGATGTGGTGGAACCGCGCAACCTTTGGGTGGACTTCGACTATGACGAGGGACTTACCGAGTCGTTGATTTATCTGAATTTCCCTGCCACGCGTTCCGTCACGTATGCCTACACGCCGAGTGTTGCGCCGAATAGCGGACATCCGGATCCCAATAATACGTGCCTCTTCGACGGTTACTTCACGGTTTCCTCCACGCACTCGGTGCAGTACAACTCGGACGTGACGCTGAACGTCACGCTGGTGGAAGGTGCGGATGCGGTGGATGGCGTTGTGCTGTACAGTTTCTACCGCGCGGGCGACGGAGGCTTCGGCACGGCATCAATCTCGCTACAGTCCAGTGCGGACGGCGTCACCTACACGGACGTAGCGGGTTCCTTGTCCACATTGGACATCACGGATCGATATGGGGTGGAGACAGACCAGCTCTTCTCCCTGACGTTCACGCCGTCGCAACCGGTTTCCAGCCGTTACCTTCGTGTCATCTGCCAGAAGGAATCTGGGCGGCAGCTTCTCGCGGAGATGATGGTCTCGACGGAGACTTCGCAGGTACGTTCCGCGCGTCCGATCCGAATCGAGAAGTCGCTGGACAACGCTCTGTTGGAGGCGGAGATTCCTTTCTTGACTGGTTCGCAGGTGACAGGTGTGTTGCGTGACGGCTCGAACAATCCGTCGGGTGTCGTGATTGTGAACCGCAGCGGACGTCAGGCGATTCGCGCGAAGACGATTGTTGATGCGACGGAGTGGGCGAGCGTCGTTCGCCAGTCGGGACAGTCGCTTTTCCGCTCGGTTGCCCCCGGAACAGAGACGGTCTTTACCCGCACGGTGACGTGCATGACGAACGGGCTGCCGTCACTTGCCAGTTCCTACACCGTGACGCAATGTCTCCCTTCGCAGCAAACTGTTTCGGTCACCCCGGCGGATTTGAGACCGGATGGCGCACCGGCCTCTTTCGGCATCGCCTCCTATCGGATCAGCCGTTCATTCCCATTCGATGCGACGGACTATGCGGCGTTGGCGGAGATTGAACAGCAGTTCCACGATGACACGTGGGCGGTATCTACGGTTGATGCTTCCGAGCATCTTTCCTTCACGCCGCCGGAGCAACTCTCCTCTTCTTCCGAGCTGACAGTCTGGACTTCGGTCGGCGCGTTGTCGCTCGATTCCTTCTCGACCGCCGCGCTTCCTTACGTGTATGTGGTTGGACCGTGCGCGGACGTGAGCCGTTCGATTGCCTTCCGTCTGCAACTTCCCGGCAATGCCTACATCTTGGGGCGGCGCATCGGAACGGCTGCCGCCACCGCCGCGCAGTCGCGCGGGACGTTGAGTGGCGTGACCTACGGCACTGCCGCGGCAAGCGGTGTCGCGGAGGTGCGCGAACGTTTGACGGTGCCGATGAACGTGGGCGATGAGACGGACGCGACGGTCACCTCGCTCGGTGCGAACCTGCCGGTGCTGGCAACGGCTGACATCGCGGTTGTTGGACTGGGTACGGCGGGTGCGCCTGCCGCGATTGCCGCCGCACGCAAGGGGAAGAACGTACTGGCATTGGACTACCTCTACACGTTGGGCGGAACGACCACTGATAGCCGCATCGGGCGCTACTACCGTGGGAACGCCGTCGGGTTTACCGCAGAACTGGACACCGGTACGGAGGCGAGCGGGTATGTCTATTACGCCGCGAAATCCGAGTGGCTCCGCACGACTTGCCGTACGGCGGGCGTGACGATTTGGAACGGTGTCTTTGTCGAAGGTGTTGTCGTTTCCGGAAACGACGGGAACGGTCATGCGCGTGTCACGGGCGTAGTCGTCGCGTTGCCGGACGGAACGCGCGGCGTCGTCACCTGTTCGGTCGTTATCGACAGCACCGGCAACGCCGACATCACGGCGGCAGCTGGAGGCGAAACGACATTCATCACCTCTCGCGAACTCGCTTTGCAGGGTGCTTCGCACTGCATGCAGACTCTCGCCAATAGCTACCAGAACTACGACATCGGATTCCAGAACGATACCGACGCGGGCGACATCTCGACCTTTGCCCTGCGGGCGCGTCTGGGTATTGGTGATAGCAGCGTATTCTCCACCGGTTCTCCGTACACAGGAAGCCGGGAACGCCGCCGCATTGTCGGTGACGTAGTGGTCAGCATCCTCGACGTGTTGACGGGCAAGACATGGAGCGACACGATCATGCATGGCGCAAGCAATTACGACATGCACGGCTTCAGTTCCAGCGACGTGCTGATGTTCTACAATCACACCTCCGCGATGAACTTCGCGGCGGATGTTCCGTACCGCGCACTGCTGCCGAACTCGTTGGAAGGCGTGATCGCCACCGGTCTGGGAATCAGCGCGGAACGCGACGCGATGCCCATCATCCGGATGCAGGCGGATGTGCAGAATCAGGGATATGCCGCTGGACTCGCCGCCGCCGCCGCAGTCGATGCGGGATCGGTTCGTAGCGTGAACGTCGCCGCGATCCAGAGCGAGCTGGTTACGCTCGGCGCATTGAACGCGCGGGTGTTGACCGATGCCGACTCCTCTGTTACGCAACAGCAGGTGTCGGACGCGATCGCTTCGCTCACCACGAATTTTATCGGACTGGAATACTTGCTCGCCGCGCCCGAAACCGCCCTGCCGCTTCTGCGCCAGGCATACGCAACGGCAAACGATACGGCGCGTCTTCCGCTCGCCTGCGCACTGGCACTATTGGGCGACGCGACGGGCGGTGAACGCCTGTGCGCCGCACTTGCTGGCGATTGGGATACAGGGTACAACTTCACAGGAATGGGGAATTACGGACGGCAGACTTCACTAAAAGACGCCGTTTGGTACGCCCTCTCCAAGATCGATTATCCGCCCGCAGTACCGATTCTCGACAGGTACATCCAAGGGCTTGATGTGAACAACAATATTCTAGAACTGTCCCACTTCCGGATGGCGGCGTTTGCGGCAGAGTCCTATCAGGCGACCAACCTGCTCCCGTCGGTTCTCGCCCTGTTGGGCGAAGCGAATATCTGCGGTTGGAATGAAACGAATGCGACGGCTGTTTCGTTTAACACGGCGACATCGGACATCGAACGACTCCGTGCGCTACGTGAGCTGACGCTGGGACGGATGATTTACCATTTGGGTGATCCGGACGGTGCCGGTTCACAGATCCTGAATGCCTACGCGACGGACGTGCGCGGCGCGTATGCCGAACACGCGCGGCTGGTGCTGGCGGAGGGAATTCCTGAGCTGCCGATAACGCAGGACGGTAGCTGGATTGCGACTAGTGCCACGGCGCAGTGGAACAGCAACTCGTCGTGGGCGGATAGCACGCCGCCTTCCGGCACGGATGCCACGGTAACCTTCCCAGCTACGCCGACGGTGAACCAAGAGATTTCGCTCGGCGGCGGACTGGCGGTAGCCGGTAACCTCATCTTCAACGGCGCATCGACACGTACTTTTACCGACGGTGTCTTCTCGCTTTGTCTGCCGGAATCCATGTTGTTTGTCGATGCGGGCGGCACGGCGGTTTTCGAGACCCCCTTCCGCGCCGGAGCTTTGAAGAAGCAAGGCGAGGGAACCTTGGTTCTCTCCGATTCTGCGACCTTGAGCGACGGGCTGGAGATCGAAGCGGGTGAGGTCTCGTTTGATAACGGAGCCACCGTCTATCAGCCCTATCAAGCGGTTGCCGCCGCCGGTGACGTGGGGAATACCGCCGTTGGTTACGGCTATGATTTCACCATCGTCAATGGTCCGCTTTGGGTGACGCACCTTGGCTGCTACGATGCCACGCCGGAAGACGGTTTCTCTTCAAACATGGAAACCTACCTCGCTTCCAACAACACCGTGTTCGCAGCCGTGCGGTTTACCGCAGACCACTCTGGCTTCCTGCGCAACGGATACCGTTTCCTGCGTCTGGCGAAACCGATCCGTCTGCAAAACGGCACGTACACGATTCGCACCTTCGGTTACAAAGGCGAGCAAAGTTGCATTGTTGCCCCCAACGGCGAAAATGCCGGAACGCTCGACAACTGCGGTGGCAAGATTACGTTCGGCGATTCGCTGTACCGAGGGACTGCTGCTGACGGATTCACGACGGTGGCGGCATCCTACACATCTTACGGTGCTTCCGCCGCCAGCCTCCTGCTGACGGATGTCGATCCGGAACAGTCGCTGGGAACGGTGCGGAACCATGCCGCGCTGACGCTGGCTACGCCCGTGACGAGTGCCGAATCGCTTTCCGGCACCGGTACCATTTCCGTGGCACGGTCGGACGCGCCCGTCAGCCTGACGCTCGACGTACCTGCGGGGCAGACGATGGAATACGACGGCGACTTCCGCGAGAACGGGGAGAACGGTCGTCTGGGACTGGTCAAGGACGGAGCGGGTACGCTGACCCTAGGTGGAACCAACGAGTTGTCTGATGGCGTTTTCGTCCAGCAAGGAAAACTGGTAGCAAAGACGATGGAGGCTATCGGTGAAACGTCGCCGCTCATCTTCAACACGCCGTTTGCCGAGTCCGGTGTGCATAAACAAGGTGTCTTCTCTGTGGAAGAGCCGGATGCGGTGATTCGTAATCCGATTCGCGTGCAGAAGAATCCTGCCTACAACATGGTCGATACGGGAATCGAGGCGGTGGACGGACAGACCGTTACGCTTCGTGACACCACCATTTCGGGATACACCAAGCCTTTGGGCAATCCTGCCGTCGATCCGGCATTTACGTTCATTACGAAAACAGCGGACACGCCGACGGAGATTCGGGTGGAGGATGTCGCGATCGATTATGTTGACTTCATCGCTCGTGTGGATGGCAACGCAAAGAAGACGGCGAAGAGCCGCGTCGTGTATGACGGGATTCGTCCGTTCACCTCCCTGCGCAAGTTCGTCTGCGTGAATACGGAACCGAAAACCGAAGGCGGCGAGGTAGTCTTGACCGGAACGAACACGGTTGTTGCAGATTATGTGGACATTTCTGGTTCCAGCCTAACTTTCACGTTGAGCAACCGCATCACGTTCGTCACGGGCAACATGCGATTCCCTGCCGGAATCAAGAACCTACCGGAATCGAACGGAACGGTCAAGTTCCTCGATGGCTCCACTTTTGTTGCGCCTGTCTTCCCCGCCACGGTGTACAACACCACGAACACGACGCTTATCTTCGATGGTGGGACGATTCGTCTGAAGGAGGGCGACCAAGGGAACTTCATCTCACTTCCGGCGGCCAATCCCCCTGTCCAGATTCTGGAACGCGGCATGAAGGTGAACACGCGGAGCTACGACAACAACTCGCTGCGCGGTGCGCGTTTCCGGTTCCCGATGACCAGTCCGGTACCCGGCGTACCCGGTCCGTTCATCATGGAGGATGGCGACCGCGTGATCTTCTCCGGACCGATGTCCTACAACGGTCCGACGATCGTCAAGGCCGGTACGCTGCAGTTTGACTTCACGGTAGGGAATGTCACGAGTGCGCCGTTCATGCTGAAGCCCGGAACCGATCTGGTGCTGGACGGCGGCAACTTCCTGCTAAAGCCGAACACGGCAACGCAGGGGCAGAACTTCCATGCCATCAGCAACCTCTCCGAGAACGCGACAACGTTCGAGGTGGGCGGCAGTGCCGTGGTCGATTGTTCCGTCCTCTACGCAGGGACGCTGAACAAGACCGGTACCGGAACCCTCGCGCTCAACCTGATGCGTAATGAGAGTCGTCTCGATGGTACGGTTCACGTTCGGCAGGGCACCTTCCGCGTCACGGCAACCAACACCGCTGCCGTGCCAGAGGATATCGTGGATGGTAGCTTTGAACCGGTGAACTCGCTGGAGGATCCGGCAATCGCAAACCGCGACAAACGCGGGAACCGCGACAAGACATGGTTCCCCACGAATCTGCCGAATTGGGAGTTTGATGCGGACAACAACGTGGGTGTTGCGGTGAACGGAAGTTACTTCGGTTCACAGGCGACGAACGGAACGCACTACGCTTTCCTGCGCAACAGCACGGGGCGGATTTGGCGGATACTGACGTTGGAAGAACCGATGCGCTGTGCGCTGACATTCGATTTTGCCTCTCGCAATTACACTCCGGGATTCGTCGCGAAGATCGGTGTCTGGCTGGGGAACGAACAGGTCTATACGAGCGAGACGCTGAACAAGGTCTATGATTGGCAGACCATCAGCCTCGACCTCGGCGTGTTGCAGGCGGGTACGCACCGCATCGGATTCGGCGGCATCACTGGAAACGCGGACGCGGTTCTCGACAACGTGAAGATCGGACTCCAGCCGATGATGAACCAGGCGTTCATCGCGGCTCGGACAAGTCCCGACCTCGACATCGTGCTGGATTCGGGAACGCATCTCGTGCTGGACTTCGATGGCGATGTCCCTGTCCGCTCCTTCACGATCGACGGACGCGAGATCCACGGTACGTTCAACGCGGCGAACTATCCGCAGTACATCTCCGGTACTGGCGCTTACCACAACTACGCCGCAGGCACCGTCATTAGTGTCCGATAGACGGTGGGAGCTTTTAGCTTTCAGCTGTTAGCTTTAAGTGGTTAAGTGTCGCCGAGCGACTAAGTGAGACGAATGAAATGGTTAAAAGGTTAAATCGCAGCTACGCGGCTTTAAATTGACGGCGCGATCCATTGAAAGGGCGAAGCCCGATTTCAAGCAGTCGAAGACTGCGATTTAACCATTTCATTCTTAAAGGCGGCTTCGCCGCCTTCATTCTTATCTCTTCATTCTTCATTGCCGCCTCTGGGACTTGCTTCTCAGCCTCTCTGCTTTTCAGCTTCTCAGCTGGCGGCTTCGCCGCCCGTCACTCGTCACTGGCGCAAAGCGCCTGGTCTAACACGTTTGTCTATGTTTTTGGGTGGGGAATACGCGAGATGACAAAATTGTAATGACTTGCGTATTTTTCGCCGATGGCACAGAGTGTGCAATAAAACCTTTGACGCACGGAAGGAAAGCTATGGAAAGAATTCATGACATCTACAGATCGGTCGAAGAACGCCGTAACGATTGGCGCGAGGTCGAGCGTATACTGACGAAGGACGAGGTGCGGGAGCAGACCGAACGGTGCCAAAACTGCGGTATCCCGTTTTGTCATGGCGCGGGGTGTCCGCTGGGGAATCTGGTGCCGGATCAGAACCGCGCTGTGGCGAGAGGGGATTTCCGTCGCGCCTACGAGCTTTTGTCTGTGAATAGCGATTTCCCCGAGTTCACCTCCCGCATCTGTCCCGCCCTGTGCGAAGCGGGCTGTGTGAGGCAACTGGACGAAGAGTCGGTGATGGTTCGCCAGACCGAGAAGCGAATTATCGAGACGGCGTTTGCCGAGGGATGGGTGAAACCGCGTCCGCCTCAGAAAGAAAACGGCAAGCGCGTGGCGGTCATCGGGGCGGGCCCGGCGGGACTTTCGGCGGCGGTGACGCTTCGGAGGCAGGGATGGTCGGTGACTGTCTATGAAAAGGAGAAGAATATCGGAGGACTTCTTCGTTACGGTATCCCCTGTTTCAAACTCGACAAAAGTTTGATTGACAGACGCCGTACGATTTTGGAGGCGGAAGGCATCCGCTTCGTGACTGGCGTGAATGTCGGTGTGGATGTGACGGCGGATTATCTGGCACGCGCCAACGATGCCGTGGTTGTCGCGATCGGGACGCCTGCTGCGCGGGATCTGAAGGTGCCGGGACGGGAACTAGGCGGCATCCATCTCGCCCTAGAATACCTCGGAGGACAAAACCGGGCACTCTGTGGGGAAATCGAGAAAAACCCGATTCAGGCGAAGGGCAAGAACGTGCTCGTGATTGGCGGTGGCGATACGGGCAGCGACTGTGTCGGTACGGCAATTCGTCAAGGCGCGGCAAGCGTAACGCAGATTGAGATCATGCCGAGACCGCCAGAGGAGAGGAGTGCTTCGACTCCGTGGCCGGAGTGGCCCTACCAGTTGCGCACCAGTTCCAGCCACAAGGAAGGTTGCGTGAGACGCTGGAATCTCAACACGCTGCGTTTCCTCGGCGAGGGATGCGTTTCAGGTGTGGAGGTGGAGCGAGTCGAATGGGAGCTTTCGCCGACAGGCCGTCCGATGAAATTCGCGGCGAAGCCAGACACCGCAGAGGTGATAACGGCGGAACTCGTCCTCCTCGCGATGGGCTTTACCGGCGTTCCCAAGGAGAACGCCATCGTCTCGCAGCTGGGAATTTCGCAGACACCGCGTACCGCATTGATTTCCGATCCCACGCGCCGCATCTATTGCGTTGGCGACTGCGCAAACGGCGCGTCGCTCGTTGTCCGCGCACTTGCCAGCGGCAAAACACTTCAACTCGACTGAATTTGGAAAAGCATCATGAACCAACAAGATCAGCAAGGACTTTACAGAAGCGAATTTGAGCATGACGCCTGTGGCGTCGGTCTGGTGGCAGATTTGAACGCTCGTCCTAGTCACGCCATCGTGACGGCGGGACTGACCGTGCTGAAACGTCTGATGCATCGCGGCGCGACGGGCAACGATTCCGAAACGGGTGACGGTGCGGGGCTTCTCTTGCAGATTCCACATGAGTTTTTCAAGAAGAGGCTTGCGGAGCAACTCGGAACGGATGGGGTGCCTTCGCTTTCGATTCCCTTCGGTGTCGGCATGTTGTTTGGCGGGGAGGGCGAAGAGTCGGCGATCGAATCGGTCGTGAAAGAGAACGGATGCCACGTTCTGGCTTGGCGCGATGTCCCCGTGAATCCATCGGAGATCGGACACGATGCCCGTGCCGTCATGCCGAGAATTCGACAGGTCTTCATTACGTACAGAGACGCAACGGGGAAGGGCGATTGCGATCGGCAGCCAAGCAACAAGGAAGATTTCGAACAACTCCTCTACCAAATCCGGTGCGAAATGGAGAAACGCATTTCGGATGTGTACATCTGCTCGCTTTCCTCGCGGACAATCGTGTACAAGGGACTCTTTCTGGCAACGCAGGTCGAGAAGTTCTACCCTGATCTGGCGGACGAGGAGTTCGTTTCAGCGATCGCGTTGGTGCATCAGCGGTATTCGACCAACACCTTCCCGACATGGGATTTGGCGCACCCGTTCCGAATGCTTGCGCACAATGGCGAGATCAACACGATACGAGGAAACCTCAACGCGCTCAAGTCACGTGGATTGGATATCGTGAATCGCCAGCAGTCGGACTCCGCTTCGCTCGATAACATTTTTGAGTTGCTGGTTCGTTCAGGACGCGAACTGCCTCATGCGATGTTGATGCTGATGCCGCAGGCGTGGGGCGCGAAGTATCACATGGGACACGATGTGCGCGGATTCTTCGAGTACCATTCCGCCCTGATGGAGCCGTGGGATGGTCCCGCCGCCGTCGCGTTTACGGATGGTGTCACGGCGGGTGCGGCACTCGACCGAAACGGACTCCGTCCGGCACGGTGGACACTCACGAAGAATGGACTGTTCGTGCTGTCATCCGAAGCGGGTGTGCTTGATATTCCGCAGGAAGAGGTGGCTCGGTACGGACGGCTAAAGCCCGGTTCGATGGTTTATCTCGACTTGCCGAATCATCGTTTGTTGGAAGATGCGGAGATCAAGAACCTCTATGCCCGCCGGAAACCCTACCGCCGCTGGGTGAAGGAGAACCGAATCGACATCCACGGTCTCTTCAGTGAAATCGTGCCGTCAACCGTTCGGAATGAGGATGCCCTAGCCGCCGAGCGATTCCGTTTCGGCTACACCGACGAAGATGTGGATCTCATCATTCGCCCGATGGCGGAGGCTGGACAGGAGCCGGTCGGATCGATGGGAAACGATGCGGCACTGGCGTGTCTGTCGAAAAAACAACGGACTCTCTTCGACTTTTTCCATCAGCTCTTTGCGCAGGTGACAAACCCGCCGATCGACCCGATTCGCGAGGAACTCGTGATGTCGCTGCTGACCTATATTGGAAATCGTGGAAACATTCTGGAAGAGACGCCGGAACACGCGAGGCTCATCAAACTCACGCGCCCCGTGTTGACCGATGATGAATTGGAACGAATTAAAAAAGCTGACGTGGAACGGTTCCCCGTCACGACACTGACGCTCCGGTACGACGGCAACCTCAAGTCTGCACTTGGGAAACTTGCGCAGGACGCCGTTGCGGTCGTGAAGAGCGGTACGAAGATTATCGTGCTTTCAGACAGGAACACGGATGTGAGGCACGAGACGGAAGGCGGGGCGGCGTGTCCGGTGTCAGGGCAAATAATCCCTTCGCTTCTGGCGACCGCGACGGTGAACCGTGCTTTGGTCACGGCGGGCGTGAGGCCATCGGTCGGTCTGATCGTGGAATCGGGTGAGGTACGCGAGGTTCATCATTTCGCGGTACTCTTCGGGTACGGCGCGACGGCTGTCAACCCCTACCTTGCGCTTGCAGTAGTCTCTTCGCTTTTCCCTGAAAATCCAGTTGTCGCAGCCGCAAACTATGTGAGGTCGGTTGATAAGGGACTCCTCAAAATCATGTCGAAGATGGGTATCTCGACTCTGCGTTCCTATCGGTCCGCGCAGATTTTCGAGGTAGTCGGGTTGTCAAGGGAGGTCATCGACTTCTGCTTCCCGGATACGCCTTCGCGTGTCGGGGGTATTGGCTTTGCGGAAATCGAAGCCGCTACTTCTCGTAGGGCTGTTGAGACGAAGGGACGCAACGCGCGTATCGCTGCTGGATCGTTGCGGGAGAATTCTCCAACCGATGCGGCGGACGGTCTGTACCGCTGGCGCAGGGAAGGGGAGTCGCATGGTTGGACGCCGCAGACGCTGGCGGCGTTTCGTACGGCGGTACGAAACGGCGACAGGGCGAAGTTCCGCGAGTTCTCGAACTTGATAGAAAGCCAATCCTGTACGCTACGTTCGCTTCTCCGCTTCCAGCCGACAACCGCGATACCGATTGAAGAAGTGGAAAGCGTGGAATCAATCATGCGCCACTTCGTAGGAGGCGCCATGTCGCTCGGTTCGCTTTCGCCCGAAGCGCACGAGACCATCGCACGGGCATTCAACTCGTTCGGGTCGATGTCGAATTCCGGAGAGGGCGGCGAAAATCCCGAACGTTTTGGCACGGATGCAAACTGCGGAATCAAGCAAGTCGCGTCCGGTCGCTTCGGCGTGACGATCGAATACCTTCGTGCGGCGAAGGATTTGCAGATCAAGCTCGCTCAAGGTGCGAAGCCCGGAGAGGGCGGACAACTTCCGGCGCACAAGGTCAATGCGTTCGTTGCGCGTCTCCGCCATGCGAAAGAGGGAACAACGCTCATCTCGCCGCCGCCGCATCACGATATCTATTCGATTGAGGATTTGTCGCAACTTATCTACGATCTGCGTTGCGCGAATCCGGCGGCACGGATCTCCGTGAAACTGGTTTCGGAGGCGGGTGTGGGTACTATCGCGGCGGGTGTTGCCAAGGCACACGCCGATGTGGTTCTGATCAGCGGATACGATGGTGGTACCGGCGCCGCGCCACTCACCTCGATGAAACATGCGGGATTGCCTTGGGAACTGGGGCTTGCCGAATCACAACAGACACTCGTGAAGAACAATCTTCGCGGTCGTGTCAAACTACAGGTTGACGGCGGACTCCGCACGGCGAAGGATATCCTTGTTGCCGCGATTCTCGGTGCGGAGGAATTCGGTTTCGGTACTACGCTACTTGTCTCGCTCGGTTGCGTTCAGGACAAACGCTGCCATTGCGATACTTGCCCCGTCGGTATCGCTACGCAGAACGAGTGTCTCCGCAAACGTTTCGCGGGCAAACCGGAACACATTCTCAACTTTTTGCGAATGCTTGCGGAGGATGTACGCGAACGCTTGGCTGCGTTGGGACTCAGGTCGCTCACAGAAGCAATCGGCCGCGTGGATTTGCTGACCAGCGTGGACAACCGTTTCGATTTCTCGGCAATTCTGGCGGCGACGGGCAATGCGGTGAAATCTTCGGAAGGTCCGAATCCGTCGGGCGGACGGAAAAACTACGACGAACGCGAGCTGATTCCGGCGGTGGCGAAGGGCGAAACCACATTCTCCCGCACCATCTCCAACTGCAACCGTTCTGTCGGCGCGGCTCTTTCAGGTTGGCTTGTGGCTAACCGCCCAACCACCCAATCATCCAACCGCCTAACCATAGATTTCACGGGTGTTGCGGGACAATCGTTCGGTGCATTTCTGGCGCGAGGCGTCACCTTCCATCTTACAGGTGCGGCGAATGACTTTGTTGGCAAGGGCATCTCTGGCGGTGTCATCACGATTCGTCCGGCGTTGGCGGATACGGAATATCGTCCAGAAGAGAACGTCATCGCGGGCAATGTGATCGCCTACGGCGGAACATCGGGTTCCATTTTCATCAACGGTCAGGCAGGAGAACGTTTCGGCATTCGCAACTCCGGTGTCACGCTCGTCGCCGAAGGAATCGGCGATCACGGATGTGAGTACATGACGGGTGGAAAGGCCGTGGTGTTGGGTTCGACGGGTGTAAACTTCGGTGCAGGCATGACGGGAGGCGTGGCGTATGTCTTAGACGAGACAGGCGACTTCGACCTCAAGTGCAACCTCAATTCGATCGACCTCGTAAGTGTCGAAGCGGACTCCGATGACGAACGGGAACTGCTCGCACTCATCCGCGAACACGAAGCGCAAACATCGTCGCCACTCGCCGCTCGTATTCTCGCAAATTGGCGTGACCAACGCCCCCGCTTCGTCAAGGTCGTTCCAACCCGCAGGAACGGTACCGCCAGCTGAGAAGCGGAGTGCGCTTCGCGCAGTGACGAGTGACGAGAGAGCCGCCGAAGGCACCAATGAAAAGAGAAAAATGAAGAATGAAGGCGGTGTGTCGTGTGCCATCGGTAGCTATCGATTGCTGTCGATTGCATTCGAAACGGATACGCAGACACTAGCTAAAGAGCGGGAGATTCTGGAAAAGTTTGAGGAGTGTGGCATCGTGTTCTTTCGCCACCATCGCCTCTGGATGGAACTGGAGTCCGACGGCAGGATAGTTCTCCGCTTCGATGGCTTCAGTCACGCCGTCCGGAGAGGTGGCGACAATACGAAATCCTCGAGCAGGCGTCTTCACTGCCTGATGATGCGATGAGTTCACGATGGCAGAGGTCGTGCCGATTGCTCGTGCCAAACGCGAATTCGCTTTGATGGAGATGGGATGATGACTGCCCCGATGTTGCATGACCTCACCTGGAAATTCGCTGGGCAGATCTTGCCAAAGAGTGCCGCCGTAAAAGACGTTGAGCACTTGACAGCCGCGACAGATACCTAAGACCGGAAGCCGTCGTTTTGTAGCGAGGGAGAGAAGTCGCCACTCGAAACTGTCACGGAGCAGATTCACTCTCACTAGAGAAGTAGAGTTCTTTTCGTCATACCGAATCGGGGCTATGTCACCGCCTCCTGGCAGGAGAAGGAGATCGAGGCGGGATAAAATCTCGTCGAGCTGGGCATCAGATCCATACCGCGACAGGATTACAGGCAGATGGCCACCTTTTGCGACGGATTCCGCATAGGCGGCACGTATCGCCACATTGCGAGTCTTGCCTTTCGTTTGGCACATTTCGGATATGCCCACAAACATGATATTCCTCTTCTCCTTGTTGTTGCTCGTTCTAGTATGAGTACGCAGACGCGTACTCGTGCAAAACCCGTATCCGCGCAGACGCGTACTCGTGCAAAACCCAACCGTTTCGTCTCATCCTTGCTGCCCATGTCAAAAAACCATGCTGGTCTTTTTGTATTCGTGGAGTGAGAGGAGCAGTTGGCCGTTGTCCAAATGCGTCTCGCGAGAAATACGTTCGAAGAGCTGTTGGGTGCCGCGAAAACTCGTCGTGTGGATCATCGCATAGAGACGAAACGGGAAGAGGGGGGAACGTGGGCGTTCGTAGCAATGGGTGATCTCTGGATACTGCGCCAGCTCACGTCCTTTCAACAGGGTTTCGCTCTCTGCAACATCCCACGCGCACATACCGTTCGCCTTGAACCCGACTTGGCGATGCCGAAGGATCAGCGCGATACGGCGCAATACACCGTTCTCCAGCCAGTTGCGCAGTGTATCGAGCAGTTGCGTCTCCGACATTCCCGCCTGAGCGGCGATTGGCGCGAAGAAACGAGCTTCAGTCTCCATGTCCCCTTGCATGCTTCGGATGATTTCTCGCTCCGTATCCGTGACAGCAAAGACGGTTCCGTCGTCAAAGATCGGCTTGGGCGAACGCCGTGTCGAAGGCTCGGTTTTCTCGTCGCGGGTTCGCGTCCGCAGATCGAACACGACATCGATTTTGAAACGTCGCACGGCGGGGAGTGTCTGGATTGCGACGGCCCCGAAGGCAGCCTGCAGACGCTCGATCTCGGCATCGAAGGTGTCGGCTGGCGTTGCCAGCGTGAACCAAAGGTTCGGCCAGATGCGCTTGCCGGGTGCGCCGGGTGAATCGGGCGGCAGCTCCGACGGCCAGCCGCGTTCATAACAGTGTGTCACGCCTGGACAGGCGGAGGCAATTGCGGCGCAACGATCCAATTCGGACGCGGGGGCGAGAGCACCGCAGAGAACACTGCGATAACCGAGACGACGCGCATCGAAAATTGCACCGACGCGGCGGCAGCTCCTGTCCGCCTTCAATTTTCGAACGAGTGCGAGAACGGTATCGCCCGATAAACCGTACTGTCGCCCGATCTCCTCAAACGGATAGGGCGTGAGCGGTATTCCGGCCTGTAACGCATTCACAACGGATGCCTCTGCCTCGCTCCATTCGACACTCATTCTCGATTCCCTTTCTCCTATACAAATAACGTGCAATGGAAAAGAGAGCGTACAACCTTTCTCCCGTCTCCGTCAACCGGAAAATCAGCTGAGAAGCTGAAAGGCTGAGAAGCGGGGAAGGAACACAAAGGACGGAAATGATGACCCCGTAGCGCGTATCGAACTTTCGGGCTTTCCGTACCCCCTCCTGATTTGCTATACTAGGGCGCAAAGGAACCAGTACAGATGAATGAGATCGAACGTCAGAAAATGGAAGCAGACATTGTCTGCGTGGGATTCGGCCCGGCTCAGGCAGGGTTTCTCACCACATTGACCGCCGCGATGAACAACCCCGACGGAACGCCCGCGCTGGAAAGCCGCGTGATGCCGGGAATGCCGTTGCAGGTGCTGTGCTACGAGCGTGCGGACGATATCGGGTTCGGTGTCTCCGGCGTGGTGACCAGCGGACGCTCCATCCGCGAGTCTTTCCCCGGAGTGGATCTCGCGAAGGAGATTCCCAATGCCTCGGATATCACCGAGGAGCATGTCCTTTATCTCTTCGATCATGTGGGGGCGAGCAACCGTACCTTCTCCACACGTTTCATGGACGGCACGTTTAAGATGATGCGTCCGTTCGGTAAGAAGTGGCCGAATGCGACCGAGCTTCCGTTCATTCCCGGATTCCTGAAGAAAGAGCCGGGGCTGGTGATGTCGATGGGCCAGTTCCTCTCGTGGGTGGGAGCGCAGTTGATGGGAAGCGGCCTGGTGCAGATTTGGCCGGGTACGCCTGTGACCGCGCCGCTTTTCGACGGCGATCGCGTGATTGGCGTGCGGTTGGCAGACCAAGGAGTGGACCGCAAGGGAAATCCCGATGTGGCGTACATGCCGGGCATGGATATCATTGCGCCGTTGACGGTGGTGGCGGACGGTCCGGTCGGTGCCGTCGGTCGTGCGCTGAACGATCGCTTCGGACTTCCCGAAGGCAACAGCCAGCACGACTGGGCGGTCGGCATGAAGGCGGTTGTGGAGTTGCCGGAGAGTTGCACGCTCAAGCCCGGTACGGTCATCCACACGCTCGGTTTTCCGGAACCGGAGATTTTCGGATTCCTCTACGTCTATCCGGACCGCACGGCGTCAATGGGTATCTTCGTGCCGTCGTGGTGGGATTCGCCAATCCGCACCTCGTACCGTTACCTCCAGCACTGGATGATGCATCCGGCGATCTGGCAGCACATCCAAGGCGGTACCCTGCGTTCTTGGGGCGCGAAGTCGCTGCTCGAAAGCGGCATTCGCGGCGAGCCGTACCTGTGCGGTGATGGCTTTGCGCGTATCGGCGAAGGTTCCGGTTCGACCAACGTGCTGACGAACTCGGGCGTGGATGAGGCGTGGCGCACGGGCGTGATCCTCGCGCAGGCGGTGATTGAAATCTGGAAGGTGGGCGGCAGCTTCAGGAAGGAAGAACTGGAAAAGGCGTATGTGGCGCGTCGTCGTACCGACCGTCAGAACAAGGAACTGGAAGTGGCGCGCAAGGCGCGTGACGGTTTCCAGCAGAGCTTCTTCAAGGGCATGATGGGCGAGGGCTTTACGGGACTCACCGGCGGAAAGATCAACCTCAACGTCAAGTCTAAACCGAACGACAAGATCGTGCGTCCGCTCGACTCCCTCGTCGATGGCAAGGTGACGGCAGAGAAGCTAAAGGAGGCGGTGGAGAGTTGCGAGAAAGAGAAGAAGCCGCTGCACGACGCGATCATGGATCTGCGCGGCTGGCCGCAGATTCCGTTGGACGGAACACTGCTGATGTCGCAACAGGACGCGCTCTTCAAGGGTGGCAAGGTGCAGGCGGCGGGCGGCTTTGCCGACCATGTGCGTTTCATTTCGCCGGACTTGTGTGCGAGTTGCCGCGAGAAGACCTGTATCGAGTTGTGCTCGGCACAGGCGATCGCGCCGGGCGAGAACGGTGTGCCCGCGTTTGACCGCGAGAAGTGCGTCCACTGCGGTGTCTGCGTGTGGAGTTGCTCCAAGCTGAAGGATCAGCCGATCGAGCAGGGCGGTATTGATTTCGAGGCCGGTTCAGGCGGCCTACATTCGAACGAAAACTAGGAGAGAGATGATGAAACTGGATACGATTTGCGTTCAGGGCGGATGGACTCCAAAGAACGGGGAGCCGCGTGTGGTCCCGATTTATCAGAGCACGACCTTCAAGTATGAGTCGAGCGACGCGATGGCGCGTCTGTTTGACCTGAAGGATTCGGGTTATTTCTACACGCGTCTGCAGAATCCGACGAACGACTGCGTGGCGTCGAAGATTGCCGCGCTGGAAGGCGGCGTGGCGGCGGTGTTGACCTCATCGGGACAGGCTGCCTCCTTCTACTCCGTCTTCAACATCTGCGAGGCGGGCGATCATTTCGTCTCTGCCTCCGCCATTTACGGCGGGACCTTCAACCTCTTCGCCGTGACGATGAAGAAACTGGGGATCGACGTGACGTTTATCGACCAGGACGCGAGCGAGGCGCAGATTTCCAAGGCGTTCCGTCCGAACACCAAGGCGCTTTTCTGCGAGACGGTGGCGAACCCGGCGGGGTCGGTGCTGGACATCGCGAAAATGGCGAAGATCGCCCACAAACACGGCGTTCCGTTGATCGTCGATAACACCTTCGCGACGCCGGTGATCTGCCGTCCGTTCGACTTCGGCGCGGACATCGTGGTGCATTCGACCACGAAGTACATGGACGGTCATGCGACGCAGGTGGGCGGGGTTGTGGTCGATAGCGGCAACTTCGACTGGGAAAAGTACCACGACAAATTCGCCGGGTTGACGGAGCCGGATCCCTCCTACCACGGCATCTCCTACACCAAGCAGTTCGGCAAGGGCGCGTACATCACCAAGTGCGTGGCGCAACTGATGCGTGACCTCGGTTCGATTCCCGGACCGATGAACTGCTTCCTGTTGAATTTGGGTCTGGAAACGCTGCATCTGCGGATGCCGCGTCACTGCGCGAACGCGCTCAAAGCCGCGAAATTCCTCCAGCGTCAGAAAAAGGTGGCGTGGGTCCACTATGCCGGATTGCCGGATAATCGTTACTACAAGCTGGCGCAGAAACAGTTCAAGGGCGGCCTGCCTTGCGGCGTACTGACCTTCGGTATCAAAGGCGGACGCGAGGAGTCCATCAAGTTCATGGACAGCTTGAAGATGATTGCGATCGTCACGCACGTGGCGGATTGCCGTTCCTGCGTGCTGCATCCCGCGAGCCACACGCATCGTCAGTTGACCGACGAACAGTTGCGCGAGGCGGGCATCCCGCCGGACTTGATCCGGTTCTCGGTCGGGTTGGAGGATGCGGACGACATCATCGCGGATTTGAAGCAGGCGTTGGCGAAAGTCTAACGTCGAAGGGAAAGGGTAGACGTGAAGCGAGTCGGGATTATCGGAGCCGGCACGTTCGGCACATCGCTTGCCTCCGCGCTGGCGGAAAAGGGAGCGGAAGTGTTGCTGATCGACCAGAACCGCGACATCATCCAGGAATGCGCGGCGGAGGTCTCGAAGGCAATCGAGGGTGACGCGACAAACATCCATACGCTGGAGGATGCCGGATTTCAGGAGTGCGACGTGGTGGTGATCGCCATTGCGAGCAACCTGGAGGGGAGCGTGATGGCGACCATGAACTGCAAGG
Organism: Kiritimatiellia bacterium; assembly: GCA_017544725.1. Classification (GTDB taxonomy): domain Bacteria; phylum Verrucomicrobiota; class Kiritimatiellia; order RFP12; family UBA1067; genus RGIG8368. The sequence goes on along the minus strand of JAFYDR010000120.1, from coordinate 3,559 downwards.
AACTGGGCGTCGATATGGTGGTTGCCAAGGCGAACTCCGAGATGCACGGCAAGATTCTCAAGCGCGTGGGCGCGGATGTCGTCGTGTATCCCAACCGCGACCGCGCCCAGCGCCTCGCGCAGACCTTGATGTCCAAAGGCTCGGTTGACCTCCTCGAAATCTCCGACGGTTTCAGCGTCGCCGAGATCGACGTGCCGGAACCGCTCAAAGGGAAGTCGCTCGCCGACGCGCAGGTGCGCAACAAGTACAACGTGACCGTACTCTGCGTTCGGCGATTGGTGGAAGAAGACCCGACCCGTCCACGTGAGCTGATCATTCCTTCGGCTGCGGAGGTGATTCAGCCCGATGACAAGCTGTTGGTCTTCGGGGAAAACAAGGCCATTGACGAAATCGCGCAAAAGACATGATACCTGAACCAGACCCGTTGGAACTGGCGCACAAGCGCCCAGACTGGAGTGCTGTGAAGCCGCTCACCCTCTGGCAGAAGCTGCTGATGCTCTGCTTTGTCGGCGGGACGGTGGCGGCATTTTATTACCGGCCGATGAAAGCCGCGCAGTTGGCGATCGCCATCTGTACGGTGATCTACATCATCGTCACGCTCTACAAGTTCCTGATCCTGCGTGGTGCTGCCTCTTCCCGCGCCTCCTTCCGGTTCACGGAGGAGGACATTCAGGCGCAGGAGCCACGCGAGTGGCCGATCTTCTCGGTACTGGTTCCGATGTACAAGGAGCCGGAGACGTTGCCGCAGATTTTGAAGTCGCTGGACGAGATGGACTACCCGCGCGACCGCAAAGACGTGCAGTTCCTGCTGGAGGCCGACGACGAGGCGACGCTGGATGCGGCGGCGCGGTTGGTCATGCCGCCGGGATTCCGTGTCACGCGCATTCCGCCCTCCTTCCCGCGCACGAAGCCCAAGGCGTGTAACATCGGACTCGCCTACGCACGAGGCAAGTACCTCGTCATCTACGACGCTGAGGACATGCCGGAGAAAGACCAGCTGAAAAAGGCGGTGATGGCATTCGAGAAATCGCCCGAGTCCGTGGTCTGCATCCAGTCCTGCCTGAACTTCTACAACGCGGGACAGAACATCCTCTCCAAGTGGTTTACGGCGGAGTATTCCGTCTGGTACGACCTCCAGCTTCCCGGACTTGCTGCGCTCCATGCGGTAATTCCGCTGGGCGGTACTTCCAACCACTTCAAGACGGCGGCACTGCGTGAACTGATGGGATGGGATGCCTACAACGTGACGGAAGACTGCGACCTTGGCATCCGCATCGGGCGTCTAGGCTACTCCACGCGGATGCTCGACACCACCACATGGGAAGAGGCTTGCTGCCGCTTCTGGCCGTGGATCAAACAACGTACACGTTGGCAGAAGGGATACATCCAGACTTGGTTCGTCCACATGCGCAATCCCTTCCGCCTCTTGCATGACCTCGGCTTGATCAACTTCATCCATTACCAGTTGCTCGTCGGCGGTGTAGTATTCTCCGCGCTCGTCAACCCGATCTTTTGGATCATGACGTTGATCTGGTTCTTCGTGCAACCGGTGGGTGCGGATGTGCTCTTCCCCGGTCCCGTTTTCGCGATGGGCGCGTTCTGCCTTTTCCTCGGCAACTTCGTGTTCATCTACGTCAACCTCTTGGGGTGTTGCGCACGCAAGCGTGACGGGTTGATGCTTTGCGCGCTCTTCTCGCCGCTCTACTGGGCGATGATGAGCTACAGCGGTTGGCGTGCTTTCATCCAGTTCTTCCGCGCGCCGTTCGTCTGGGAGAAAACCACGCATCAGGGGAAATCGTCATGAGCAAACTTCGATACCTGATCCCCCTTGTGCTGGGGTATATTCTCGCGGTTCGGTATGGGGTTCCGGACGGAACGCTGGCGGGCATCTGTCAAGAGTTGATCGCCGGTTCGACGCAAGGGCGTCAGGCGTTGGTCGGATCCTGCTGGCACGCGCCGTTGCCGACGCTGATTTACCTTCCCTTCGCCTGGCTCTGTTCCCCGACAACCGCCGCGCAACTTGCCGCCATCGCGCTCTGGTGGTTCTACGTTGCGACGGTCTCCGGTCTCCTGACCGGACTCGTGGGCTGGAGCATCTGCGGCATGAAGGTCGGCAAGCGCATCATCAATTCGCCGACGCATTTGGTGAAGGCGGCATCCTGTGCCGCGTTGCTTCTACTCTGCGGCATCTACTTCTTGGTTCCGATTGCGTTGACGCTGGTGCTGCTTCCGTTCGTCGCACTCTTCCACGAGGAGACTCGCCGCCGATTCTTCGCGTGGGTGTTGCTCGGTTGGTTGCCGACGCTGTACGCCGTTGGAGTTTGGATGCTGATGAACATGTTGGTGTTGGGTGACGCCATCTTCTGCTTCCGTTCCGTCCGGATGGAGACACTCATGCAGATGCGCCAAGATCGCGAGGTGCCCGCACCTTGGGAGATTTCCGATCATCAGGTCGTCGATGCAGACCATCAGCCGCTACGAGACCTTCCTCCCGCCGAGATCCTGTCGAATGTCGCCGCGTGTGTCCAGGCGGAGACGCCCTACGGACGCGTCTTTGTGGAAGGCTACGAGGGCTTGCGACTGCTGGAAGGCAATCAGAATCCAATGTTCACCTCCAACATGGATTTGCACATCGCCGATCTGAAGTACGCCTACAAGGGACAGCGGCTCTTCCTGTTGTTGCCGCGCCCGTATTTCCTCACGCGGATTGAAAGCGTCTATTGGCGCTATCCGAAAATCTACAAACTGGGATTGGAGCGGGTGATTTTTCTGAAAGACTTCGGGGCTTGGCGGCTCTTCGAGGTCGTGCAAGCGCCGACCCGCGAACAGTTGGATGAATGGGGGGATCGCTGATGCGGCGGCAGCTACTGGCGGCGCGTGACGGTCATACGATTCCGTTTTTCCTTTGGATCGGAGTGATCCTGCTGTTGCAGGTATTGGATGGAGCGGGGTGGTGTCCCCGTTGGCTCTATCCGTGGAGTTACGCCGTCAAGAGCGTTGCCTGTCTTGTCCTCTTCCTCTGGTACCGTCCGTGGCGGATTTATCCGTCGCTGTCGCCACGACATCTTCCTCTGGCGATTGCGGCGGGGGTGCTGGTGACCATACTCTGGATAGTACCGGAGACGCCTTTCGTTGCCCGTACCTTTCCGCGCTTTCAGGAATTCTACTACAAATGGATGGTGATGATGCCCGGCACCTTTCCCTCCTACGCTCCGGAGTTGCCCCCCGGACACCTCAGCTGGGCGTACTCCCCGCAGGAAGCGGGGTGGGGACTCGCGCTCGCCAAACTTTTCGGTTCGGGCGTGGTAATTGCCACGATTGAAGAGTTCTTTTTCCGAGGTTTCCTATACCGTTGGCTTCAAGACTCTGTGTTTTGGAAGGTACGGTTGGCGAAGTTCGACGCGCGAGCCTTCTGCATCGTACTGGCCGTCTTCGCCTTCGAGCACGACCGCTGGTTCGCCGGTGCGCTGGCGGGAGTGGTGTACGGACTACTCGCCATACGCACGGGTGACATCTGGTGCTGCGCTCTGGCGCACGGCGTAACCAACACACTCCTTGG
>JAFYDR010000119.1 GCA_017544725.1 Kiritimatiellia bacterium | reverse complement strand
GTTGCCTCACTTGGTGTGCTCAAGGCAGGTTGTGCCTACCAGCCTCTCGACCCAAGCTATCCTAAGGAGCGCCTGAACTTCATGATGCAGGATGCTGGCAACAACAGGACAGAGGAAGTCCTCGGCGTGTCACGTGATTTCTGGGTAGCCTATCGTGAGCGCGTGTTCGGCGTGACGGAAGCGCCGTGGCTCGGTTATCTTTTCTTCCTTGAGGACTCACTGTCTTCTGAACGTGCCGTTGCGTTGGCGGACAGCCCGTTGCCGCCCCTTCCAGTATTTCAGGGTACGAGTTACCTTCGGAGATACGAGATTCTCTGCGAACGACTCGTGTTGGAACGCGACTACACGGCGACCGCGCTTCTCGTGTCCGATAGCAAGACCGCATCCGTACGCGACGGGGGCGAGTCGGTGGGTGCGTTAAAGTTCTTTAAGTCCCTTTACTCGTATTTGTCCGCAAGGTCATGAGCGCACGCACTCCAGTTCCGGAACATCGGACGACCGGCGCGGTGTTCACACGCCCCGAGGTGGTCTCCTACATGATGCGCGAAGTCATGCGTGCCGGACGTTTCGGTAAATGGAGTGGGTTGAGCGTCTTGGAGCCGAGTTGCGGAGATGGTGCCTTTGTTCTGCCGATTGTGGATGCATTGATTGCGGAGAGCCCGGATTGGGAAAACGACTCGCTGGGTGGTTTTCTCCTTGCGTTTGACGTGTCTGAGAAAAGCATCTCGCACGTGAAGCGTATGGTTGGTGCGAGACTTGAGGCGGCAAGATGTCCAAGGGACATTGCGAAACGGCTGCTTTCTCGTTGGTTCCATTGTGAGGATTTTCTTCTCCACGACTTTAAGGAGAAGTTTGATGTGGTGATCGGCAACCCGCCCTACATCCGTTTCGACAACATAGCTCCGGCGAAACAACGAGCATACAAGGCCCGGTACGACACGTTCTCCGAAAGGTGCGACATCTATGTCCCTTTCTTTGAACGTTCGCTGTCGTTGTTGTCGCCGCGCGGCGTTTTTTCATTCATCTGCACGAACAGATTTGTGCGTAGCAGTTATGGTAGGCGACTGCGGAGATTGATCAGCGACTCTTTCCATGTTGCACTCTATCTGAACATGGAACACACGCAGCCGTTCGAGACCGAGGTGTCCGCTTATCCGGCGATCTACGTGATCGATCGGCGCGTCGGAAACGGAACGTACTCCGGCGAGGTAACGTCGCTGGAAGACGATGCACTGCGGCATTACAGGACGGGGGTTGCGGGGTCGCGGCTCAGCAGGTTCGCCAAATGGTATGGCGGCGAAGACGCCTGGGTTACGACCGATTCCGCTGAAAGGGACAGGTTCGAGTCCATCGCCAGTTCCTTCCCGACGATCGAGCAATCCGGGGCCGGAACGCAGGTTGGTATCGGCGTTGCCTCGGGTGCGGATGAAATCTATGTGGATCCACAGCGTAATGCGGAAATTGAAGATTCGTGTCTGCTTCCGCTCGTCGCGTCTGAGGACATTCAGAGCGGCAGCATCGAGTGGAACAGCCGCTATATGCTCAATCCGTACGATCAGCATGATGACAGGCAGATGTTGGACCTGTCAATGTTCCCGAAGACGGGCGCGTATCTGGAGAAGCATGCAGGCAGGCTGAAAGCTCGTTACTGCGCGAAGAAGCATCCCGACTCGTGGTACAGAACGCTTGACAGAATTAGCTACAAAGTTCTGAGGGCCGCAAAGATCCTGCTCCCCGATATCCAGCGCGGCGGAAATGTTGCTCTTGATGAGCGCGGCGAATACTATCCTCACCATAACGTGTACTGGATCACGTCCGACACGTGGAACATGCGGGCGCTTTGCGTGCTGATGCGAAGCTCATTCGTGACAGACCAGATTCGGCGCGTGTCGGTTCAGATGCGTGGTGGCAGCATCCGTTATCAGGCGCAGAACCTGCGGCATGTCCACATCCCCGCGTGGAGCAGTCTTGACGAGGCCGATGTGACGTCCTTGGCCGGGCTTTACGGGGAGACGGATGTGGCGAAGGTGGATCGTTTCGTTGAAACACTGTTGGCGAAGGTCGTGGATCGGCAACCGAAGAAACTCGTTGTGCAGGAATTCGACTTTGCCGTGTGATTGAGAGAGGCATGGGTGGGCGACAATTAATGCAATAAGGTTGAAGGGGATGAATAGGGAAGAGAAAGCCGGCGACTTCACATGGAAATACAGTGTCCATGGAGATTCAGTAGAGATTAAGGCTTCGTCTTGGAGACCCTCTGGCGTTGTGATGATTCCTTACGAACTTGATGGTAAGCCGGTGACGAGTATCGGGTCTTGTGTATTTTTTGGTTGCAAAGATCTAACGCAAGTGATAATACCCGATTCAGTTACGAGTATTGGTGATTGGGCATTCCATGGGTGTACAGGTTTGGTGCGTATAAAGATTCCAGATTTTCTGACAGATATTGGGGAAGAAGCGTTTTACGGTTGCAGCAGTCTAACGAGCATGAAGATAGGCTGTTTGGTGGCAAATATTGGGGACAGGGCGTTCGCGTATTGCCGAAGTTTGACGACTGTGATAATACCAGAATCCGTAACAAGCATCGGTAAGAATGCGTTCTGTGGTTGTAATGGGCTTATTGAAATAGTTGTTGCTGAGACGAATAACTTTTACTCGTCCGGGAATGGATTGTTACTCTCAAAAGACGGTAGGAATTTGATTCAAGGCCTAAACGGAGATGTGGTGATTCCCAAATCTGTTGTCAACATTTGCTCGTCTGCGTTCGCTCATCTCAAAGGTCTAACGAGAGTTACGATCCCCTACTCCGTTGAAAATGTTGGGGACAATGCATTCTCCGACTGTATAGGTTTGACATGCGTTACAATGTCTGGGTCCGTGATGCGTATTGGAGCACATGCATTCTTTAACTGCAAAGCGTTAACTAACATTCTGGTCTCAAATTCCGTTACGTATATTGGACACGAGGCCTTCAATGGTTGCAAAAGGTTGAAAAGTATCATAATTCCCAATTCCGTGAAGAGGATTGAAGAGGGAGCATTTTTCCGTTGCAGTGGACTTACAGAAATCACCTTGCCTTTTGTTGGTGCTACACGTGGAACTTCTGATGGAGATGAGTCTTGTTTCGGCTACATATTCGGGAC
>JAFYDR010000118.1 GCA_017544725.1 Kiritimatiellia bacterium | reverse complement strand
GTCATTTCTTCATTTTTATCTCTTCATTGCGGCGTTAACCGCCGCCTAACACGCTTAACCGGCTTAACACGCCTAACCAGCTTCCCCGCTTCTCAGCCTCTCAGCTGGTAGTCGGCGGCTCCGCCGTCCCCATTCTTCATTTTTATCTCTTCATTCTTCATTGCCGCCCTCAGCGGCTTGCCTCCCTGCTTCTCATCCGCCGCCCACAATTTCAAGACGCGTAGCGGCGATTTAACCTTTTAACCTTTTCATTTTTCTTTGGCCGCCGTCAGCCGCCAAAGAAAAAAATTGCGTTGGACAAACTCATTTTTTTTTGTCATAATGGAACTTCCTTTGTTGGTAACATTGTGTTTTTCATAGATACAAGTTCCCAAACTGAAAGGAAATAATAACGAAAGAAAGGTATAGAGATGTCAGTTAAAACAATGATCTTCGTGGATGGCAGTTGGCTCTACCACAGCCGCCAGGCGCTGTTTGAATCCCTGGGTGAGGAATCCGGGTTCGAAATCGATTACAAACAGATCCCCGATATCATCGCGCATTCGATCGCGGATACACTGGACACGGAGGTTGATGTAGTTCGCACGAACTACTTCGGCACGATCCCTGTCAACAAACAAGGGTACAACCCCGCCAAGCAAAAGGCGTTTTACGATTTCCTCGCCATGCAGTGCGCATACGACACGGAAATCCTGGAGATCGATTTCCGTCGAGAACCCCACGCGCGTCCTGACGACAAGTGGGTCAACGTCGCACTCGCCTCATCCATGCTCTATTTCGCCTCGGTGCCGGGCGCTTACGACATCGCGACGCTCGTCGGCGGCGACGCCGATTACATCCCGCTGCTCAAGCGCGTCCGCTCCATGGGCAAGCGGATCCAGATCGTCGGCATGAACAACATCGACGGGAAGTTCCTGACCAGCGCGATGTTGTTGACCACCTCCGGCATTCAGGACATGCCTCCGATTTTCCTCGACGAGCACGCCGAGAAGATCCGTCTGGTTCGTCAGGCGCAGACCCGCATCTGCAAGAACTGCGGACGCGAAGAGGTAACGACTTGGGCCGGTCCCGATTTCTTCTGCTCGAACTGCCGTAACGAACACCGGAAACAGGTGCGTGTCTGTGACACCTGCGGGCGTGAGGAAGAAACGACGTGGGACAAACCCTACTTCTACTGCTCCGAGTGCCGTTCCAAGCACCGTGAGCGCGTTGCCGAAGGAAACAGCGGCTCCGCCAGTTCCTCCGACAACTCCGAAAGAAGTGCCGCGCAAGCCAACGACAACTCGCAGGAGTAAGTCTTACTGGCCATGCAGCACTCTGTCACTTTTCTTCCTTCCGGAATCCAAATCCTCGCGGATGAAAAGATGACGCTCAAGCAAGCCGCCGAACAGGCGGCTTGCCTACTTTCCTCTCCCTGCGGCGGTCACGGAACTTGCGGCAAATGCAAGCTCTCGTGGCGTGTCGCGGGCGAGACGCGGTGGACGGAATCGCTGGCTTGCCAAACGCGGATACGTTCCGATCTCGAAGTGAGATTGCCGCCTTCCTTATCCGGCGAGAATCAGGAGATCAGCGTATCCTCGAATGATGTCCCCTACCCGTCTTTCGCTTCCGATGCGGAACTCGGACTCGCCGTCGATCTCGGCACGACCTCTGTCGCCGCCACGCTCGTCCCCCTCTCCGATCCGACCTGCCGACCGTTCCCTCTTTCGACGCTCAACCGACAGCAGCGATTCGGCGCGGATGTGATCGCACGCATCGGTTACGCGCAACAGTCGCGAGAAGCTGCCCTCGAACTCCAGGATGCGGCAACCGCATCCATTCGCGAACTTGTCGAAGCACTCTGCCGGCATCACCGCGTCACTCCCGACCGAATCCGCGTCTGCCAGATCGCCGGGAACACGGCGATGCAACAACTGTTGCTGGGAATCGACTGCGCCGCACTCTGCGAACTTCCGTTCGCGGCGGCATTCACCGACCAGCCGCCTCCCCTGCCCTCGTTCCGCAATCCGTTCCTGCCGCCGACCGTACGTCTCACCGTCATGCCGCAACTCGCGGGATTCGTGGGGGGCGACACAACCGCAGCGATTCTGGCATCGGAACTGACCGAACACGAAAGTCCCGTCATGCTGGTTGACATCGGAACGAACGGCGAAATGGCATTGTGGGCAAACAACACGTTGTTCGTCGCCTCCACCGCCGCAGGCCCCGCATTCGAAGGCGCAAAAATCTCCTGCGGAATGCGGGCAACGAGCGGCGCCATCGACCACGTACGAATCGTCAACGGGAAACCGCAACCTCACACGATTCAAGACGTGCCGCCTGTCGGCATCTGCGGATCCGGTATCCTGGATGCGGTTCTCGTCCTGCGGCAACTGAACCTGCTAGACGAGACAGGGACGTTTATGGAGGGCGATTCCTACGCCCTCACGTCCTCCGTCATCCTGACTCAACAGGACATCCGCGAATTCCAGCTGGCGTTCTCCGCCATCCGCAGCGGTATCGACGCCCTGCTTCACCACGCGCACGTTGAGGCATCGCAACTCCACACGCTCTTCCTCGCCGGCGCATTCGGTTCGTTCCTGTCCATACCGAACGCCGTCCGACTCGGACTGCTTCCGTCCTGTTCACGAATCGTTCCGATCGGGAACGCCTCGCTAAATGGCGCCATCCGATGTCTCCGGTCAGAAACGGCAAGAGAAAAAGCCAAGCACCTCGCACAAATCGCCGTTCCGCTTGAACTCGCCACCGATCCTTTCTTCACCGACAGCTTCCTAGAACACATGACATTTTCACTGGCGGCAAGCCGACAGTGAAAATTAAACCTAAAAAGTTAAATCGCCGCTTCGCGGCTTGAAATTTCGCGGCGGCAAAGTCGCCAGCTGGGTAAGCTGAAGTCCGAAGTCGTGTCATGTAGCTTTGCGGACGCGACGGAGCGCGTCCCTCCCATTCGATTGCATTCGATAGCAATCGACTGCTCCCGATGATACGCGACAAACGACCCGCGACACGCTGCGTTGGGTCGGCAGGACTAGCGAGAGCGGCGGTTACCACCCGCCTCGATTGTTCCCATCGTCCCCGCTTTTCAGCTTTATACGCCGTCGTACACTCGTTACTGCACGAATTACTTCAGCTTAACACACTTAACCAGCTTAACACACTGATCTCGCATGGCGGTTTCGCCGCCCTCGCGAAGCGAAGTTTTAGGCAAGCACCGCTTGTGATTTCCTCTCGAAAATGGTAGAATGAGGTGGTTTTGACGGGAGAGTGTTTCTGCGGTACGGAGACGCTGTTCCGCTATAAGAATTGGGCTTGAACACAAGAGGACAACATGAAAAAAATCTTTTTGGGAAGTGTTTGCGGAGTGGGCCTCCTTTTCTTTGCAGCCATGCAAACCCATGCATGGACAATCGCTCAGCGCGGAAAGCCCGTCGGTTGCGTAATCGTGCTCCCGCAAAAACCGTCGGAGGCTGAAACTTACGCCGCAAAGGAACTGCAGCAGTTTACTAAGCGGATGACGGGCGTCGAACTTCCAATCGCGGACAAGGCTGTCGAAGGAAAATCGGCAATCGTTTTCCAGAACGGAAAGAAGGATATGAGCCGCGATACCTTCCGCCTCGTTGTCCAGGGGAAGCAACTGCACGTGGAGGCTGGGAGCGACAGCGGAATCCTTTACGGTGTCTATGAACTACTTGAAAAGTATGGTGGTTGCCGCTGGTATTCCAGTTGGTGCGAGAAAGTGCCGACCGTCGAGATTTTCTCTGTACCGGATCGGTTGAACGATACGCAGAAACCCGCATTCCTTATGCGTGAACCGTTTTGGACGGACATGATCCGCAACCCGGACTTCGCCTGTCGCAACCGCGTCAACGGAGGTGAATGGATGACCTTCGGAAAGAAGCATGGAGGCACACCCTATCGGTATGGCGGAGAACTTCATTCCTGCCATACGTTCAACCTCCTCTGCCCCCCCGAAAAGTACTTTGACTCGCATCCCGAGTATTTCAGTGAAATCGACGGAAAGCGTCGAAAGGATCGTACACAACTCTGCCTGACGAATCCTGATGTCCTGCGTATCGTTACTTCGAACGTACTGGCGCGTATTCGCAAGGATCCGGGAGCCGCATTCTATGGAATCAGCCAGAACGACTGGTACAACTACTGTACCTGCCCGAAGTGTAAAGAGATTGACGACCGAGAAGAATCCCATTCAGGAACAATGATTGCCTTTATCAACCAAATCGCCGAGGCGGTGGAGAAGGAGTTCCCGGACGTGATCGTTGAGACGTTGGCGTACCAATACACGCGCAAGCCCCCGAAACACATCAAGCCGCGCGCAAATGTGATGCCATGCCTCTGCACCATCGAGTGCGACTTCTCCCATGCGATTCCCAAGAGTTCCTACAAGGAGAACGTCAAGTTCCTGGACGACATCAAGGGCTGGGGCGCGATTTGCAAGCAGGTCTATATCTGGGACTACTGCACAGACTTCGCCCATTACACAGCCCCCTTCCCCAACGTGCTTGGCCTTCAGGACAACCTGCGTTTCTTCCGTGCGAATCAGGTGAACTACATTTACGAGGAAGGCGCGTACCAAGGACAGTATGCCGAATTCGCCGAACTCAAGGCTTGGCTCCAGGCCAAGTGGATGTGGAACACCGAACTCCCGCAGGAGGAGTTGCTGCAGGACTTCTTCTCCGGCTTCTACGGCAAGGGTGCCCCGTATGTGCGTCTCTACTTCGACGCGCTTCACTCGTTCTACCGCGATCCAGCGAAACATCCGCTTGGCTGTTTCGCCGATGTGGTGAACAAGGTCATACCGGACGAGTTCTACGAACGCGCTAACCTGCTGTGGGATCTTGCGGATCAAGCGGTCAAGGGTGAACCGGAGGTCATTCAACGCAATGTGCGCATCGGGCGCTTCCCTGTCCTCTACGCGCAGTTTATGCGTACCCGTTTCCAGCAACCCGTAGCGTGGGTTGCGCGGAACCCCGCGCCGATTCTGGAAAAACTCCAACAGTCACGCGACCTCGCCAAACGCCTGATTGAACTGGATGCCTTCGCGGGCGGCATCCGCCTGGCGGAGGGCGAGTCGAGTTCGCAGAAGCGCAATAAGGAGTGGCATGAACTCGTCGATGGTGGAATCCCGGTTCCGAAAGCGGCAGACACGGCAGTCATCGAGGAGGAAAAGCTGAAACTCTACAAGCCCGGTCAATACGGCGACCGGATTCAGGATCCGCAGGCTGGCGACGGCTGGGCGTACAAGCTCTTCGCATCGCACTACGAATGGTGCGTCATGCTCGACATGTCGTCTGTGGCATACGATCCCGGCGCGAAATACCGGATCAGCGCACGTTTACGCGTAGATAAGAAAGAGAACGCCAAAGGACAGGCGTTCTGGTCAGGGGTCTATGATTACTCGAAAAATCGTGATGCTTGCCACGGATACGCCCCGCAGGTTCAAGACGTGAAAGATGGTTACCAGTGGTATGCAATCAGCACCTGGAACCCAGCAAAAGGCCACCACTTCTGGTTCGGTCCGGGCATGTTTGACAAGAAACAGACCGACCGCTCCCTTGCCCACAACGGCATCTATCTGGACTGCATCAAAATCGAGCGCGTCGTAGAATAGGCTGGTGGTAGGTGTTGGCTTGTAGCTGGTGGGTGTTGGCTGTTGGCTGGCGGCTCGTCTATAACTTGAGGTAATTTCAAAACCACGGAATACACGGAAAGACACGCGTTTCGTAACACCGCGATTTCGCGTGTTCCGTGTATTCCGTGGTTACTGTTTCAAATGAAACGGCGCTGAATTCCGCAGGTGCGCCACACCCCACGGCGGTCAACTTTGCGCTTGCCTTTTGTCGGGGCGGATTGCATACTGGTTGTTGTTTTGTGGACGGGTACAGTCGAGTTTTCCGAAATGTTGCCAAAAGGTATAATCGGATTTGAGTTTGCGGTTTATTCCGCATTGGCGGTCATTCTTCTCCTTCGGATATGGGAGAAGCGTGGAAGTGTTTTTCCCGTTTTCCGATCCGCGAATCGGGTTGAACGGATTGCGGGGATTTGCCTTCTTCTCGCCCTTGCGTTCACCGTGGCGTACGACAGCAACGCCACCAAGCCGAACGGACCGCGCAGCATTCCGCCCGTTGATACCGGAGGCGGCGCGGGAACGAACACAGTCCTTTCCATGATCCCCCCCTGCGCCGTATCAAACGGGTTCCTCCTGACAGAAGCGAGAACGAACGAATCTTACGTTTTCCTGCCTCCGGGCGAGGGTACAGTCCGGCAGAACTGGCGGTTGCGCGGGGCACACGAGGATCTTTTCAGCCTGTCGTTTCCAGGTGGCGGATTCCCCTTCCGCGAAGAAAGCTATTCCAACATCCTGGTTTCCGTTTCCGGGAATGTCTTTTTCGGAGGACTTTCATCCAACGATTCCGTTCGTCCCTTCCCCGCTCCCCTTTCCTTCACGCCGGAGTCTGTCACACCGTCGAACTCCCCATCCCTTTTCTGGAGTCTGGCAACGCCGTCGAACTCCCTGACGCTCACCTGGCTGAACGCGTTCTTTCTCCGCGACACCAATTCCCCCGTCTCGTTCCAGACGGAGTTTTTCCCGTCTGGGGATTTCGCCTTCCGGTACGGAGCGTCCGCCTCGGCGCGTCTGCCGGAACTTCTCCCAACCATGTGCATGGGGATTACTAATTCCTCGGTACCGGCGGCCCCCTCGTCCCTTATCTTCCGGAGAGTGACCGGGGCGGACCTGCTCGACCCGGACCGGGACGGCGACGGGATCGCAACCTACGACGAGTGGACCGTCTCCCGGACCGATCCGGACAATCCCGATACGGACGGCGACGGGATGCCGGACGGATGGGAAGTAAACCACGGGCTTTCGCCGCTTGATCCGTCCGACGCGGATTCCGATGCCGACGGAGACGGAATTCCGAGCGGTGCCGAGTTCAGGTTCGGTCTTGATCCGCAAGTCAATGAAAGAACCGCGTTCTGGGTGACCGATTCACCCTTGGGGAGCGGCGATGCGTCAGTTTCTTTCCGCTTGACGGATGCGCCGTCTTGTCCGGTTGTCCTAGCCGTGGGAAAGAGTCGCGCCGTCATGCGGGACACGAACTGGCGCGCGTTCGCAATCCGTCAGGGGGTGGAGTACCGTCTGACCGTCGCCGTGACCGACTGCCCGACGGGAACCGTCGTCCGGCTGGCCTGCGAATCCTCTCCCTCCTGGACGGTTTTGGACGATCCGCTCGGCATCTGTTCGGAGACCGGCGTGTCACTCGCGGCGACGAACGGCGGATACGCCGAAGCGTCCGGCACGTATTGCGAACCGGTCTTGCGCGTCTCGCCGGCGCACGCCTGTTTCCACGGGAACGAACGCAGGAAAACGCTTCGCGCGACGATCCTGCCGCACGGGCTTGCCGGATCGTACAGCTGGCGTTTCAACGGGGAGGACATCCCGGCGCGGGCGATCACCGTGGGACGGGGCGCAGCGCCGTCGGAGGCGAGCGCATTCTTCCGCGGCGGCACGGCACATCCCCGGCTCAGCCTTGCGACGGGTGTGCAGATTACGGCGTGCGCGGTCGAGGACGATCCCGCCTTGGATGACGGGGACGAGTTGCCGACTGCGGGAGATGACGGCGGGATGTGCTGCACGGCGGGATGCGCCTGCGGCTGCCGCCTGACCGGGCGATGCGGCTGCCGCGCGCAAGAAGATCCCCCCTCCGGATCCGGCGGCGGAAACGGCGGAACCGCGCCGGGGGGCGATCCGGAACCGGAGGAACCGTATCCCGTCAGCGTGACGAACGACACCGACCGTCTTACGCTCGCCGTGAACGATGATGACGATGACGGCGACGGGACGGCGGATCGGACCGTGCTGGACTGCGTGTACGGGGAAGACGATCTGGTGCGTGTTCCCGGACTTTCCGACTGCGGCTCCGCCTGCTGCCCGTGCCATCCGTCCACGATGGAATACGCGGTCATCACGGGGCATTCGTCCTCTCTCCGTCTCTGGACGGATTCCATGAAGTCCTCCGCGTGGCAGGGCGGGAACGTAAATGAATACACGGCGATTTATGCGGAGGGACTCACGCCGAGCGCGATGCCCGGAGACGCGGAGGTTCATTGGCAGGTACACCGTTCCGACGGTACGACGGAGTCCGCCGTCACGCAATTCACGATTCTGGGGTTGCGCCTCTTTCCGGAATTGGACGGGGACGGAACCGTCGCGACGAACGATGTCGCCCGCTTCCGTGAACTGAACCTGTCGCAGGGGTGGAGCGTTCCCGCGTTCGAAGGCAAGCGTCACGCCCTCCTGCTTCGGAGCGGCGTCGCGCTGCCCGGTGTGGTCACGCTTTCGCTGGACGGCCCCAGCGGCGTTTTCAGCCTCTATGCTGACGAAGAGGGCGGGGAACCTGTCGCCGTCAGCGGAGGCGCATCCGTCACGCTGCCGCCGTCGCCGGGCGACACGACCTGGTGGCTGGAGGCGGAGACGACGGCGGTCTGCCGCGTCACCGCAGACTTCGCCGGTTCCGGCGACGCGGCGGAGTACGCCTGTTCCGCCGAACTTCCCGTCACCGCGTTTCTCGTGACCTTGCGTGAGATCGCGATGGATGAGAACGGGGAACCCCTGTTGGATTTGGACGGGAATCTCCAGCCGGGAGAGGAAATCGATTCAGACACACTCCTCTCCGGATACGTGCCCGAAACGGAACGCGGTGCGCCCGCCGTGCAGAACCTCGCCTCGAACGTGCCGGGCTGGGTCGAATTCCGCGCGTCGGAGACGGACGCCTTCCTCACCGTCGCCTCGACGCTAGCGGACAGCGCGCGCGGCTGGACGTTCGGACCGCCGACGAACGGCGTCTATCGGTGCGAACTGGATGACGGCTGGATCGATGCCGAAATCCAGACCAACGTCGAACAGTCCGCGGTGGAACTCGCGCTCCTGACCGACTCGCCGGAATTGACCGGGGAGACGAATCCCGTTCCGTCGCGCATCCCGGTTGTGGAAACGGTGCCGCGGGTCTGGGCGACGCGGCGCTTCACAGGGGAGCGGGAGGATATCGGGCCGCCGCCCCTCTGCGCCCGGAACGGCTTCTTCATCCGGACGGACGGGATGCCATCCGGCGGGTACGCCGAACTCTCCACGCCCGGTGAAAATGAGGTCATCCTGCTGGACGGGCAGACCCTCGCTCGCGGCGACACCTGCATTATCCCAGTAATCGCGGACGAGAGCTGGTCTCCTCCGGGAGACTACACCGACCGGAAATTCTATGTACACAAGCTTTACACAACCAGTCATGCTCCGAGCTGGACGATTCAGGTTTCGTTCCAAAATTCATCCGCAAAAGATGACCCCTGTTTGGATCTGAAAACCGGTATGCCGATGCTCATTTCGGGGATGATTACGGACGAAAAGTTTTGCACATCCGAGCGGGTTGAAAACATGGACAATGCCGCAGGAGTCGCAAAAAGCATGGGAATCGGCGTCACCCCGCTGTTCAGTCCGGATAAGGATGCGCTCGTCAGAAACCTGAAAAAAAACCGGATTTGGATCCATTACGGACACGGGAACAAAGATCTGGGAATACAGATCGCCAAGTTGGTTTCGAACAACTGGCGCACCACTTTTTTGACCGCTGGCGACATTCGGGCAATGAATATTAAACATCGTTACGACCTCGTCTTTATGAACACCTGTGATTCAACAGACAAGTACTATACATACGACCATGAACTGCTAAATGATACGATTCCCAAACCTTTTACCAATGTGGAGATGAATGTGCACGCCGTCTATGATATCGGTCTTGCCCTCCGTGCGAAGAACTACATCGGCTGGGATTGCGAGGTGCAGCGCGAACTTTCCGCAGTCACACCGACTCATTTACTGAAGTATTTGAAATGTCCTAAAGGAGGTACCCCCCCAAGTGTTGACACAGCGGTTAAAAATTTTATAAAGCAAAAGAAGGATGCCCCTGGAATCCCGTTCTCTTGGATGTTGTCAAAACTGAGACTAGTCATCAGTGATGATTCGGTTCGATTGGATCAAAGAAAGAAAGGAAAGAAGAAATGAAGTGGAGTTACGGTCGGTCTATGTCACTTTTTGTTTTTCATATCGTCTTTTTGTGTAAAGCGGCGGAGTTCTGTGTGGTTGCGCCACAAGATGTAACGATGATACCAGTTTACACAAATGCACTCCGAATTACCAACCTTGCGCTTCCCGAATACCTCACTAATCAGACATGGAATGTGTATGTGGAACTAAAGAACTATACCACAAACTGTCCACAGATTGAATTTGGGTTTTCCTGCACAAATCATCTTTTTTATGTCAATTATTTGGTTTGGCCGATGGCAGAAACAAACTTTTTCCTCTGTTACCATGATGATAAAGAAATATCGGACAGGTGCTGGGGACGAATGTCCCCACAGACCGTAACAAATAAAACGGATGCATTACGGATCGCCTCTGTTTATGCCGCACGCTTCGGCATCTACGATTATCAAGACCCGCAAAAGTGGGAACACAAGATGATTCACTTTACGCAGGGGGAATGGAATATTACAGCCCATCGAATTCTTTCTAATGCAACAGAACGTGTATATTCGAACTGTGGCGTTAGCGTCGCCTTTTACGATGATGAAAACTCAACGTTAAGTTCTTTCTCATCGTTTCTGTTTTTAACCCGAAATCAGCCGACGAACGCGGTGTTGACGGCGGCGCAGGGACGCGCGAACGCGGACGCCCTTCTGGCTCGCATTGGGAAATGGCCCGCTACGGGGGCGGAGTTCATCACGAACCGGCTAGAATTTATCCAGCCGAACGACATCTTTGTGAAACCGGAAGGGGAAGACTTGAATTTTGATTGTATGCGGGAGGAACGGTTGATCTGGTGCA
This sequence comes from Kiritimatiellia bacterium, assembly GCA_017544725.1. Classification (GTDB taxonomy): domain Bacteria; phylum Verrucomicrobiota; class Kiritimatiellia; order RFP12; family UBA1067; genus RGIG8368. The sequence goes on along the minus strand of JAFYDR010000118.1, from coordinate 9,764 downwards.
ACTACTACAGCAAGCAACCGGAGATTCCCGGCTGGCGGAAACCGCAACTGCCACTGCTCGTTTACATCGACGCCGTAACCGGCGAGGTCTGCGGCGGCAGTTACTGACGAAAGGACATGAAGCCATGACAATCGCGGAATATAATTTCACAACCACGGAATACACGCAACTCGCGGAATGCCCATTCCCAGAATTTGCTTTTTTCCGTGTATTCCGTGTGTTCCGTGGTTGAAGAAAGAGACCGATGTTCAACAGAAAACCGTGCGGGAAGGAAACACTCCCCGTTCGATTGCAATCGCCAGCTGTCAAGTGCGGACGACTGGAATGATTGGCGGTAACGTCATCTTCCCACGCAGAGGCAGCGGAGCCGCCCTACAAGGCACGGTATTTTGCGAACGCCTCTTCGTCACCAGGCTTTTCCACGTAGATGAAGTAGGCCTGGATCAAGGCGAGGATCACAAAGAGAGGCAGGAGCAGTTCCTGCCCCTCTTCCAGTATGCTGAAGAGAGCGCTGATCGACGGGGATAGCGCATAGTGGAATTTCTTGTTCAGGATGGAGGGCATACGGTCGAACACCTGGATCAGGATCGTGACGCCGCCGAGGAAACCGATTGTCCAGCAAACGGGATGGAGCTTGAAGAACCCCTTGACCAGACGGCGAATGAAGTACAGCAGGGTACCGCCGCAAACCGCGATCACCACCACGAAGCAGAGCAACACGATCAGACGATCCGCCAGCGGGTTCGCGGAGTTTGTCAGGAAGCGCATTTTGAACGGGGTGCCGTGCGACGCGCCTGGAATCTGGCTGATCTTTTCCATGTTAATCCACGCCTTGTGCCAGTCGAGTTCCCGGCAGACCGCGATCCAGGTGATGAGGCTGAAATCGAGCTGCCAGAAGAAGCGTCGCTTGCCCGGCTCCATCGGCGGGATGAGCCAGATGCAGAAAAACTCCAACACGAAGAAACCGATCGTCACCACCTCCACGAACGAATGACCGTCGTCATCAATATACGCCTTGATCCACTCCTCGGTACAGGGCGAAAACGCCCAGATCGCGACCAACAGGCAGAGTGTGCAGAACCAAAGGATGGGCGCCGCCATCCACGACCGTTTCGACTTGAGAAAATTCATCGTCAACCTCCAAACGCGGTTATCATACCCCAATCTTGGACTGTTCACAATCCGATTTTTCTGCTATGATATTTTTTCCAAAAGGAGAAAACCATGACACTGCAGGAAGAGATCCGAAAGCTAAAGGAAGAACGCGACGCGATTATCCTCGCGCACAATTACCAGCTCGCCGAGGTGCAGGCGATCGCTGATTTCACGGGCGACTCGCTTGAACTGGCGCGCCGAGCGAACGAGATTGACAAGCGCGTGATTGTCTTCTGCGGCGTGTATTTCATGGCGGAAACAGCGGCGATCCTGAACCCGGACAAGACCGTCCTGATTCCGGATCCCCAGGCGGGCTGTCCGATGGCGGACATGATCACCGGTGAACAGCTTCGGACGCTCAAGGCGCAACATCCCGGCGCGAAGGTCCTCTGCTATGTCAACAGCACCGCCGAAGTGAAGGCGGAAAGCGATCTCTGCGTAACCTCCGCGAACGCCGACAAGGTTGCCCGCTCCCTTCCGCCCGAAACGGAGATCATCTTCGTTCCCGACCAGCATCTCGGCGGATTCACGGCGGATCATCTCGGCCGCAAGTTTATTCTCTGGCCGGGTTACTGTCCCACGCACGCGAAGTTGACGGTGGCCGCCATCGAAAAGGCGCGTGCCGAACATCCGGGCGCGGAGGTCATGGTGCATCCCGAATGCGCCCAGCCGATCCGCGACGCCGCCGACCAGGTACTCTCCACGGGCGGCATGTGCCGCTATGCAAAGGAATCGGCGACAAAACAGTTCATCGTCGGCACGGAACTTGGGATTCTCTATCGTCTGCGTCAGGAGAATCCGGGCAAAGAGTTCTTCGTTCTGCAGGAAAACGCAATCTGCCCCAACATGAAGAAAACCACACTCGAGAAAGTGCTGTGGTCGCTTCGCGATCTGCAAACGCCCGTACTGGTCGAAGAACCGATCGCATCCCGTGCACGTCGTGCCATCGAAGCCATGCTGGCTATCCGTTAACCGCAAACCAACCGCAAACAAAAGGAGCTGATATGAACCATCTGATGTTATCCGCACTCTTTTCCTTGACCGCCGCCGCAACTTTCGCGGCGACATCCGCCTCTCGCGTCATCCTGCCGGAACGGTACGCGATGGGTAACGTGAACGTGCGCCCGGTACAGGAGATTGACAGCGCAGCCTGGCTGTGGGGCAAAGACCTGCCAAACGAAAATGTTTTTCTTCTTTTCCGCAAGACCTTCACGAGCGATGGTTCACCCTGCCGCATCCACGTGAGCGCGGACGAACGATTCGTGCTGCGGCTCGATGGCAAGCAGATCGCACGCGGTCCGCATCGCGGAACGGTCGAACGCTGGCTCTATCAGACCTACGATCTCTCGCTGGATGCGGGCGAACACAGGCTCGATGTCGTCGTTTCACGCACAGGCGACAACGCACCTCTCGCACAGCTTTCCTGGCATGAGAACGGGGGCTTCATTCTCAAGGCTGAGGGAAGCTACGATGCACAGTTGACCACAGGCAAGCCCGGATGGAAAATGGCAAGGTTACGTTCGCCCGAATGGAAACGGATCGCCTTCGGGACAGGACAGTCGATGAACATGACGGGAACGTCGCCGTACTTCGAGGAACCGAAGCAATCCGATTTCACAACTCCAAAAGTTGTGCGTCCCCCGCTCACTGTAAACCGGTATGGCGTGCGCAAGCACGGCTGGATGCTCTTCCCCTCTCCCCTGCCCGACCAGATGGAAGCGACCTGCCGTCCCGGCGTCATCCGTGCTGCCGCCTCGACCGTACAGGACAACTACATCTTCCAAGCTGCCGACGCCTCTCACGCCGCCTGTGCAGAGTGGACACGGCTGCTGCGCGAGAAACAAGCGATCACGATTCCCGCCAACGCCAAGTTGACTGTGCTGTGGGATCTGCAGGACTATTACTGTGCCTATCCGGAACTGCGTCTATCGGGTGGCGCGGGCGCAAAGGTTACTTGGGGGTGGGCGGAATCGCTCTACGGCGACAAGGAAATCAAGGGGGACCGGAACGCCTTCGCAGGTAAGCACTTCAAGGGGCTTTACGACTCCATCACCTGTGACGGTAAAGATGATGTCTTCGCGATTTCGTGGTGGCGTTGCGGACGTTGGGTGCGACTGTTGGTGGAAACAGCGAACGAGCCGTTGACCTGCTCGGAGATTGCGCTGCATGAAGTCCACTACCCGACACCATTCGAAGAGTCGTTCGCCAGCGACGACACTTCGTTGGACGGTATCCTCAAAATCTGCCGTCGCGGAATGCAGATGTGTTCGCACGAGATGGGGTTCGACTGCCCCTACTACGAACAGCAGATGTATCCCGGAGATACGCGGATTCAGCTTCTCATTCAGTACGCGCTTTTCGGAGACGACCGATTGGTGCGCCACGATATCGATCTTTTCGACTACTCTCGACGCGAGGACGGACGTGTGGGAATGAACTTCCCAACGAGAGGGACGCAGGAGTCCTGGACCTACACGCTGATCTGGCCGTTGATGTTACATGACTACACGATGTGGCGGAACAACCGCGACTGGTTGCGTCACCGGATTCCCGGTCTCCAGCATACGATGGAAGGTGCACGGCTTTACGAAAATGCCGACGGACTGCTGGAGAACCTGCCCGGCTGGAACTTCATGGACTGGACAAGCTGGGGCACGGGAATCTCTCCCGACGGCGACAAGCTCAACTGCATCAACAATCTCTTCTACCTTTATGCCCTACGCGATGCCGCAGAGATTGAGCGTGCGATGGATGACACGGACATGGCGACCGTCTATGAGAACCGCGCCAAACGCGTGGCCGCTTCGATTCTGCGCATTTTCTGGGATGAGAAACGTGGAATGCTTGCGGATACGTTGGCGAAGGACAAGTTCAGCGAACACGTGCAGAGCCTTGCCATCCTGCTGGATTTGCTTTCGGGTGACCGTTTGGAATCCACAAAGAAGAACCTGCTAGAAGCTGCCGACCTCGAACGTTGCACGGTCTATTTCAGCCACTACCTCTTCGAGGCGTACGCGAAGATCGGTTGTACAGACCTGACACTGCGCCGATTCGATCTCTGGCGCGGGTACGTCAAGGACGACTTGAAGACGCCGTTGGAATCTCCTGGCAATGCGCGAAGCGACTGCCACGCTTGGGGGTCTCACCCGCTCTTCCAGCTCCACACAAACTTCGCCGGAGTCCGTCCCGCTGCCCCGTTCTTCCGTTCTGTGCGGATCGCGCCACAGCCCGGCGGATTGCGCCACATCCAAACGAAAACGCCGCATCCCAATGGGCTGATCGGACAAGACCTAACCTTCGAAAACGAGAAGGTAAACGGCACCGTGACGTTGCCGAAAGGCTTGGACGGCAGCTTCATCTGGAAAGGAAAAACCATCCAGCTCCATCCCGGCAAACAAACGATCACGCTGTAGCTGGCGGCATTAGCCACCATGAAACGCACGACGCTGGAGTGCTTCGCGGTACACTTTTTCGGTCGCGAGAGCGGCTTTCTTCCACGAGAAGAGAGCCGCTTTTTTGTACCCTGCATCGACCTTCTCGCGGCGGATGTCTGGATGATCGAGCAATGCGCTAACCGCCGTCGCGATGGAGGTGTGATCGCTCGGCTCGCACGGTACGGCGGCCTTGCCGCAGATGTCCAGCGCTGCGCCACCGCTACAGACAACGGGACATCCGCACGCCATCGCCTCCAGAGGTGGCAACCCGAACCCCTCGTCGTGCGAAGGAAAAACAAACGCCTGCGCAAGGGAATACAGGATAGGCAGATCGGTCTGGTTGACGTAACCGATCGACTGGACACGGTGTCGGATATCATGCTGGCGCGTAAAACGGTCGATCGAAGCCAGCACCTCAGGGGTGTTCGCGCCAGCCAAAACCAGATGGAGGTCCGGGCGCTCGCCCTGAACGATTACGAACGCGCTGAGCAACCCCCTGATGTTTTTGCGGGAGGTCATATCCCCCACAAACAACAGGAACGATGTCGGCAGCCCGTACTTCTGTCTGACCCGCAACAAGGAGGCGAAATCGGTATAGCGGCGAAACTCCTGCGACAAACCGGGAGGGATCACGTGGATCCTGTCCGCGACTTGCGGGAAACGGTTCAGGACAGTCTGCTTTGTGTAACGCGAGAAGACGATGATGGCGGCAGCTTTCCGCACGGACTGCGGAATCATCAGGTTGAAATAGAGCCGATTCCGTTTCTGGCAAAACTGCGGATGGGTCATCACGTGAAGATCGTGGATTGTCACCACGCTCGGACAGGGCGTCAGCAGCGGCGAGACGTATGCGGGATTATGTAACAGCGCGGCACGGTTCCGCCACAACAGCACGGGCAGGACGGTCTGCTCCCAGAGAATCCGCAGAACACGCGAGCGCGCGGTTTTCTCCGAGGCATAGATCAAACGAAAGTCGCCTTTCGAGGAAACAGGGATTCCGCGTTGTCCACGCGGAAGACAACAGCGAATCGGGAAGAAACCGAACCGAGCGAGCGCACATGCGAGCTGGTGAACCGTCACCTCCACGCCGGAGTACGGTTCACGCAAAACCATCGCATTATAAAATACCGTTTTCGCCGCCATCAGCAAAAATCCTTGGGAGAAGAGGCAGCAGGGAGTAGGCAGTATAGTTAGATGAGGGCGCGAAAAGCGCAATCATCCCAGCATCTCAGCCTTTCAGCTGAGCGGCTTCGCTGCCATCACTCCTGAATCACCTCTACTTCATCCGAGTTGGCATTGACGGAAATTGATTGCCCAATCATCTCCACGTTGAGAATGACGCGCATTTTTTTCTTCACCTGTTCCACGATCCCCACGATTCCCATGAAGGGACCCGAGACGATCCGCACGCGGCATCCTTTCTCGAGCGGAGGTTCAGGCGTGACATCAGGATTCAGGCGTAACGCCTTACGAATCATCACCAGCTCTTTCGCCAAACGCATGTTGTGTCCAGGATCGATGATCCGCACGACATGCTGGCTTTGCAGGATCGACAGCTTGTGCATCTCCATCCTGAACTCGGCGAAGACATATCCCGGAAAGAGAGGTAACTCCACAAAAACCTTGCGGCGCTGCACGATCCGTTTTTTCTGGCACATCGGCAGATAACACGGAACGTGCAGGTTCATACACCACGTCACCAACTTCTTCTCACAACGAGGCTTGACGTGCAAGACTTTCCAATCCAACGCGGACATTTCGACTTCTTTACTTCACAGGAAACAGCCGGATCAACGAACAGGCGTGGGCAAGCAACGTAGTCTGGTACGCGTCTTCCGAGACGCCGATATCCTGCTGCCGCCAAAGGTCGCGCAAACGGAAACGACCGGAAAGGCCAGCATCGGCAAAGTTGAACTTTGCAGGAACTTCCTCGTAACTGCGGTTGACCAGACAGGCGACGGTCGAACCGTCGGACATCCGCTTCGTCCAAATCTCGAACTCTTCATCGCGGTAGATGCGGCTGGCGGCATTCCCCAGCGGGTCTTGATTGGTTTCCAGCACCTCATCGTTCGTCAACAGGTTCAACGTGAACTCGTCAAGTTGCGTCATATCGCATCCGATCAACAGCGGCGAACAGAAGATGCACCAGAGCGAGATGTGGGTGTACTGCTCGTTGCGCGTCAGTCTGCTGTCATGGAGATGCCCCCACCCGACCTTTCCGACAACCAGCATATCGGGATCATTCCAGTTTCCGGGCTTGACGAAAACCTCCAGACCGTCCTGCCTGTCCGCCAACGAGCGCATACTGTCGTAGGTGTCCGTGATATCGCCGGTTGTCCGCCAAGTGTTGCCGCCGACGCGGTCGCCCCACGCCGAAACGCTGCCCATGCCGTACTGGCAAAGGCTGAACACAATGTCGCGCTTTTGTGCGCGAAGGCACTTGCCCATCAGCGTATAGGGTTTCATCACATAGAGGAGATTACTGTCCTCTTTCTTGGCGACCGATCCGTACGAGCACCAATCGTACTTCAGGTAGTCGTATCCCCACTCCGCGTAGGACTGGGCGTCCTGCATCTCGTGCTTCCAACTACCATAGCACCGCCCGCAGGTAAAGGGACCCGGGGAAGAATACAACCCGATCTTCAGACCCAGACCGTGCACGTAATCGGCAAGTCCCTTCATATCGGGGAAACGCTTGTTGGACACGATACGACCTTGCGCATCGCGGTCGGGTCCTTTCAACGTTTCGTCCTTCGTCCCGACTTCGTGATTCTGCCAGAAGTCATCGATATTGATGTAAGAGAAACCGTGATCGGCAAGTCCACTCTCCACCATCGCGAGAGCCGCGCTTTTGATTCGCTCGGCGGATACCGCGCTAGCGAAACAGTTCCACGAATTCCAGCCCATCGGCGGCGTCAGGGCGATGGTCTCACCGACTTGCAGAGTGAAAGGCGCAGAGACCGTCCCCTTCGCATTCTTCGCGGAAACCGTGATTTGATACGCGCCGACATTCTCGACCGCACCAGAGAGAATTCCCGTCTTTTCATCGAGAGAGGCACCCTTGGGCAAACCAGTCGCGGAGAAAGTCAGCGGACGCACACCCGTGGCGGAGAAACGGAAGAGGATTGGACTACCGGGGCGGACACCGAAAACCTTGGGACCGACCAGACGCGGCTCGGCGGGCGGACGAGGTGTCAGGATGCCGAGCTGCTTGGTTTCCGGCTGTGCGATCGCCTTGACCTTGCCGCCATCCGCAACAGTAAAGTAGGCGTTGCCCCAGTCTGCGTGATCGTAGTTGTCACCGTCGCCGCCATCTGTCACTTCGAGATAGGCCTGCTTCACGCCCTTCAAATCCGCATGAATCGGAACCGGTCCTTTCCGCTTGGTGAGGACACCTGTATCCGCCAGCACGGTCTTGCCCGACATCACGCGGAAACGGACAGAACCTTCGCCGGAGTTCAGAATCTCCGCATCCAGACCGACCTGCGCGTCAAAGGCAATCGCGTCGGAAAGTTCGACCATTATACGACTGCGAGCGTGGGTACCGACACCACGCTCCATGTTCGTGCGGAAGATACGGAGCGGTGCCCCCTCGACACTCTTGTTGCGCTGCGGCCGCTTCCAACTGCAGGACATCAACTCCAAGTCCATCTCGTCCAACCAAACCTTTTGATCCGCACTCGCCATGCACGCGATCCCGCAAACCATTCCCAAAGCAATAAGCAACCGCTTCATCTGAAACCTCCGTATGAGTGAAATGAACGACCATTATACCATAATCCTCCTCCCATTCAAACATCGGATTTTTGGAAGAAGGAATACAGGGACATAGCGGTTCTGCCTCGTAACGCTGGGGTAAGCCCCAGCGCACTATTGTGCTGCGCCCACGCATTCTTGCGCGGATTCCCCTTACTGCCTCCCCCCCTACTCCCTACTGCCTACTCCCTCACCTTCACTTTTGTCTTGCCCTACTCGTTTTTTTTCGCTATTGTCATGGCGTACCATGTTTTGGGGGTGGACGCATTCGTCGGGGTCGGAGCGAGAGACAAGCTCCGGGCGGAGCGCGGCTGAACCTCCTGATCGAGGAGTCAGAATGCAATCTACAGTTTCTCTTGGAATGAATCGTCGGCAGTTCGTCGGCGCGATGTCGGCAACGGCGGCTCTCGCTGGAATGCCCGGAATCCTTCGTGCGCAGGAAGCGCCTGCGGTTGATCCGAAAATCGTCGGTGCCAACAATCGTGTGCGTGTGGCGTGTGTCGGCTTTTCCGACCGTTTCCGCAGTTCCCTGCTTCCCTGCTTCCTCGGAAATGCCAAAGATCTCAACTTCGATCTCGTCGCTGTGGCTGACCTGTGGAAGAAACGGTTGAACGAGGAAGCGATTCCCAAACTGAAAGAGAAGACCGGCCATGATATCGTCGGGTATGGCAGTGATGTCGAGCTGTACGAGAAGGGCAAGGACATTGACGCCGTGATCATTTCCACCGCCGACTTCCAGCACGCGCAACATGCCGCCCATGCGGTGAACGCGGGCAAAGATGCCTATTGCGAGAAGCCTTTGGCCGAGGATATGTATTCCGCGAATATGCTGTTGGATGCGGTCAACGCCAAGCGTAACGCGGGATTCGCCCCAGGTGCCGTTCTACAGATCGGTTCCCAGCGCCGTAGCGGCAAGTCCTACCAGGCGGCAAAGGAGTACATCAACTCCGGCGCGTTCGGCGACATCAGCTATGTGGACCTGCGCTGGAACGTCAACCAGCCCCGCCGTTGGCGCCGTTCCGACAACTTAATCAAGTCCCTCAAGAAGGAGGACATCGACTGGGATCTGTGGCTGCTCGATCGCGATCCGGAAGCCTATCCGTTTGATCCGCGCAAATACCTCGAGTTCCGCCTCTTCTGGCCGTTCTCTTCCGGAACGCCCGGACAGTGGATGTGCCACCAGATCGACACCGTCGCCTGGTTCACCGGATTCCACCACCCGACCAGCGCGGTCTCCTCCGGCGGCCTCTATCAGTGGGTCGATGGTCGCGTGAGCTACGACACCTTCACGACCGTCCTCGAATACGGAGAGAGCGGCGTCAAGGGGAAGGGCTTCCAGTGCGTCTTCCAGAGCCACCAGCACAACTGCGGCGGCGGCTCGAACCCCAACCGCGAATCGCCGATCGAGAAGTACTTCGG
>JAFYDR010000117.1 GCA_017544725.1 Kiritimatiellia bacterium | reverse complement strand
GGAATAACTTTCGAGGTAATTGCCCCCGAATATATCTCACGCAAAGTTCACAAAGTACACGAAGTTTAGTATAAGAATTACTTTGCAGACTTGGCGCGGGACGGACAAGCAGGTTTTGCAACAAGCTCTTGGCAAACCACCACATCTCGTCACTCGTCATTCGTCATTTTTCATTGCCACCGGAGGTGGCTTACTTCTCAGCCTCTCAGCTTCCCCGCTTCTCAGCTGGCGGCTTCGCCGCTCGGCGAAGTTATAGGCAAGAATACCCACGCATAGAACCATATCACGTCTGTCGTTTCGCTTCTCAGCGTCTCGGATTTTCTATTAGCGTAGCGTACCCGCCCCTCAGTTTCTCAACTGGAGGCTTCGCCACCTTTTCGGACTAGACCACTCTTGCGGGCTACGATGTAGGTACAGACATTGTCACCGGTGACATTGCAACTGGTCTCAAACATGTCGAGAATCGGGTTGATACCGAGAGCCAACGCCACAACCACCGCAACCTGATCAGGCGGCAACCCCATGTTCTCCAGCACCATGAACAGCAAGAATACCGAACCACCGGGAATCCCTCCAGCGCCAATAGACGCAAAGAGAATCGATAGGCAAAGAGTGGCAATCTGCAAGACCGTCAAATCATGCCCGAACATATTGGCCGCGAGAATTACAAAGACGGGCAAATGGATGCATACACCGTCCATGTTGACCGTTGCCCCCATCGGCAACGAAAAACTGGAGAGCGTACGATCCACACCCAGTTCGTCCATCGTGCGGAAGGAGACCGGTAACGTTGCCGCTGACGAACGAGTGACGAAGGCCGTCAGGATTGCCGAACGCAAACGGTAGAGCGTGCGGAAAGGATTCTCACGGCAAAACAACGCGATCGAAAGCGGGTAGATAACCAGAATCATTGCAAGCACACCGATCACCACACAACTGGTGATCTGCAGATACGGGCCAAACAAAAGCATTCCGTTCACCGCGAAATTCGTGACAGAGAGCGCAAATACGCCAATAGGGAAATAGTGCACGACCCAATCAATCAACTTGAACGAAACGCGCTGCGCTCCGTCCACCACATTCAGCAACGTCTGAACGGACTTCGCGATACCCTCTATTTCAGGCACTGTGTCGAGAATACTTCGCGCCGCAAGGTCAAATGCGATAGCGAAAACGATGACAGGAAGAAACTGTCCACTCGCCAATGCGGCGAAAGGATTTTGAAAAAGTCCAATAAGGAAATCGGTAAAAGACGAAGAAGCCGCAGACCCTGCCATCGACTTGACACTGGCGAGATGTCCCGACGCAAGCGTTTCCACTGATGACAGTTTGGGGTTCAGTAAATAGGCCAGCAACACACCGAAAACCGTCGCGAACAAGGAAGTCGCCGTGTACCAAAGGAGCACGAGACCACCTACCCGGCCCGATTTTCGCAGGGGCAGTGAAGCCGCGCCGTAAATCAATGAGAAAAGGATGATCGGATAGACCACAGCTTTCAACATCGCCACGAGAATCGCACCAAACGGTGCGACGTAAACGAGAATCGACTTGGTCGTTTCAGGCGCGCAATACTTCGAGAGAATCAATCCGCATATCGTTCCGGTCACAAATCCGATCAGGATACGAGCCATAAGGGGAATTTTTGGAAAACGCATCATAACTCCTTTTTCAGCCAAACACACGGCACTGACGCTCGGAGCCACACGTTAGCACGACATCCCGTTCGGCATCACCGCAAACAGGAAACAGTATAGTACACGATCCCAACCTATGCAAGACAAACTGGGGACACTGACAAGCACCTCGCAACATCTGAGAAACATGAGGCGACAGAAAGGAAAACCAGTTCAGTGAGTGGGCATTTTTGCCCACGTTCCGTAATCGCAGTGTCACCTGACAACTAAAAGCTACCCGCCAATCTCAGGGGCGAATTTCGCACTTTTCACCGGGTACCGGATCATGGACGTTTGCGACACCATGCGCTTTCACGAGTGCGCACATCGCATCGACTTTTTCAGGTTCGCCGTGAATGGCGAACACTTGTTTCGCATTCCCCTTCACCTGATCAAACCATCCCATCAATTCTCTTCTGTCCGCATGTGCAGACAAAGCATTGATCGTATGCACGCGCGCACCGAGCTTATATTCATCGCCCAGAATCTTGACGGTCTTGGCTCGTTCGACAAGCTGCCGCCCCAGCGTACCTTCCGCCTGGAATCCGACGATCAAGATGATGTTTCGCGAATCTTCAACCGTACACTGCAGATGGTGAAGAACGCGACCACCTTCGCACATTCCCGAAGCCGCAATGATCACCATCGGTCCCGCCTCCTGATCGATCTTCATCGACTGCGCAGGAGACTCGATAAACTGGAGTCCCGGTACAAGCATCGGATCGATTCCCGAACGAAGGATGTCGCAGGCATCTTCGTCGTAACATTCGCGATGCCGTTTGTAAACCTGCGTCGCCTTCAAGGAAAGCGGGCTATCCACATAGATCGGAATGCGCGGAAGCCTCCCCTGCTCTTCCAGCCGGTTCAGGTAATAGAGGATCTGTTGCGTACGACCAACACTGAATGCGGGAATTATAAGTTTCGAACGCAATTGAATGATGTCGTCCATGAATGCCTTGAGACGCCCCTTGACATCTTCCGAGGTGGGGTGATCGCGATCGGCGTAGGTACTCTCAATCAGAATCGCATCCGCTCCCTGCGGCGTTTCAGGATCACGGAGAATCGGTTGATTGGGTTGCCCCAGATCACCCGAAAAGAGCAGTCGTTTGGAACGTCCCCCAGTCCCGTCCGACTTGACATCAATCTGTACCATCGCAGAACCGAGGATATGTCCCGCACAATGGAACGTGAAGGAAACACCGTTCCCGAGATCGACCTGCCGCTTCAGCAGTTCGGGCTGGAAACACCGCATGATCGTCTCCACATCCTCCTCTTCATAAAGCGGCTCGAAAAGATTCTTGCCCTGCTTCTTGCGCTTCTCATTCACGATTTCCAAATCGCGGCTCTGGAGATACAGGGAGTCGCGTAACATGATCTCGCACAGATCCCTTGTCGCAGGTGTGCAATACACCTTCCCTCGGAAATTCCTACGCGCCAGTTGCGGAAGGTTGCCGCTGTGATCGACATGCGCATGCGAAAGAATCACCGCATCAATCGTGGCAGGATCAATTGGAAGATGGCGATTTTTTTCAAAGGCCTCTTTGCGGTGCCCTTGATACAGGCCGCATTCCAACAATATCCGTTTACCGTTCGCCTCTACCAAGTGGAGTGAACCCGTTGTCGTTTGCGCCGCACCGAAAAAAGTGACTTTCATCTCTCAACCGCCTTTCTTCCGAAGTTCCGATTCCCAATCCCACCCCGTAACGAAAAACTCGCCATCCGCACACGTTTCCAGTCTAGCGGATCATCAAGATAAATCCGCCCTGATAACCGTAGTACAGGAACTGCTCCGGAACGAGCATTCCATTCGAGATGCGCCAAGAGTCGAGCAAACCGGTAAAGCCATCGGTTCCATTCTGTTTGCCGCCAAGCGCAAACCAGTGACTTCCATGACCTCCAGTCGGGAAGGAGGCATTCTCCACACTTCCGGCTGACACGCCATCCACATACAAGTCCCAGCAACCAGTCTCGCCGTAGAACGGCGTATAGACCAACGCAAGATGATGCCACCCGCCGACGAGCCCGGAAAGATCAGCCGGGAACTCGGCGTTCACGAAATCGAGCGTGGGTTGAAGGGCCGTCCGCCCCGAAACCGAGAAGCGAGCCTCTCCATTCTCATCGGTCTTGATCCCGAAACTCCAACCGTATTTCTGCGAGGTCTCGAATCGGGTACCGCAGAGGGTGGCGAAACCGGCGGTCTCGGACGGTGTCCAATTCATCCATCCCTCCACGGTGAAGGGGGCGAGCAACTCAACGCGTTTGCCCAGATTTTGGATGAAAAGCGTCCCCGAACCAGCATAACAGGCAGAACCGGTGTTGATGGCACTATCCCCGTCGAAGCCATCCGTCATGTCGGGATTGGGGATACGCCGAATAGACTGAGCGGCACTGGCAGTAGGTGCGGTTCCCCCCGTACGGAATCCATACCGGGATTCCACCTGACTGCCACTGTCGAGCGAACCGCCGGAGAGCTGGTCGAGCTTCCAGTAAGCGACCGTCTCAGGCGCGGCAGGTTCTTCACCCGCTTCGGGAACATGGTTCAGGAATTCGCTTGGAGACAACACACGATTGGAAAGCCGAATGTGGCTGATCTGCCCGTTAAAGGAATTGCCGCTCCACGGACGCCCGCCAATGAGTACCTGTCCCGGAGTGATATTCGGAGTCGCGGTGGCATTTTCCAACATACCCCGCGAAACGCCATTCACAAACAACTCCCAGGTTCCGTTCCCTACCGACGTGTCGTATGTAAGTGCGACATGCCGCCAACTGCCGCTGGCCTGCGCATCCGCAGAGTCCGACTGCGGAAAACGAGTGTCGTAGATACCGGTATTTGCGTCACCAGCCAGAAAGATATATCCAGTCGGACGAAGCGTAAAGTTGATTTTCATCCCCATGTTCGCACCACTGACTCCCGAATTGGCGACTGCAGTGCTCGATCCGAACAGGAGCTGCCACCCAGAGGTAACCGGAGCGTTCAGCTTGTACCACCCTTCAAAGGTAAACGAATGCCTTCCATCTACCAATGTTTTCAAAGTACTTTTACGTGTCGCCAGATACGAGTTTCTGCCGAACGCGATACTTCCGGTACTCGTAGATGAATCGCCGAGGAATCCCGGAGTGGCATCCGGATTCGGCATCACGCCTGGATTCTCTGTACTTCCCGTCACGCGGTACTGTTCGGCGTATGGCTGTCCAAGATCAAAATTACCATTCAGGTCGCGGCAGTCTAAATAAAGACCATCCGTAGAGTTAAGCGGCCAGAGCGCGAGCGTACTGGCGGAAGCCTCCGTGCCGTTGAGGAACTGCGCCGGTTCCAACGCGGTACGGCTCACGCGCACACAGTCGAAATGTCCAGCAAAGTTCAGCTTATTGCTGTAGCGTCCTCCGAGGTAGAAATTTTGGGATTGAGTCGTGCCCACCATTACGTGCGAGTTGGTTGCACTCCCCGCGAACGTACCGTCAATATAGAACCGCCATACGCCCTCTCCTGCATCTCCGTCCTCGTGCCGATAGGTCAATGCGACATGCATCCACTCGCCATGATACGCCGCACTCGGCGAAAGGCGTGCACTCGCTAGGAGATTCCTCCTGGTACCACCACTATCCTCCTCCTCCGCGAAGAGGGAGAAATAACGGAGATCTGTCGTCGATTCCTTACGCAGTTCCATCGCCCAGCCGTTTGCGTTGCCACGCGTGTTCCAGACATACTGCACTTCTGCGTTGTCGTACACATCACGCTTAGGCAGGAT
This sequence comes from Kiritimatiellia bacterium, assembly GCA_017544725.1. Lineage (GTDB taxonomy): Bacteria > Verrucomicrobiota > Kiritimatiellia > RFP12 > UBA1067 > RGIG8368. Next base: position 5,406 of record JAFYDR010000117.1, on the reverse strand, counting down.
CCACCCCTCCACAGTAAAATCATTCGTCAATTCGAGATAAGGCCCCATCATCTCCGCGACGAGCCGTTCACCTTCTCCCTCGTTGAGGTAAGAGCCGCGATTTCCCGACGGCAGATTAACAGTCAGATTGGGAGGTTGCCCGTCAAAGGCATTGCGGATGCTCGCCAGAAGATTCTCTTGCCCCAACGTGCCGTAGATCGCGGAGTAGCCCAAGTGCGAATTGCCGATTGAATCTTTCGCGTTGATTTCGCCCATCTCGCTGTTGTAACCGAGTTTCCAGTAGGCAACCGTGGACTTTGTCTGAGGCTGGATGCCGTCCCCCGCCGCGCAGAGAAACTCCTCAGGCTGAAGGACACGATTGGAAAGACGCAAATAGTCGAAACGTTGCGCGGCATTGTTACCGTTACCGTTATTCCGCCCACCGATAGAAACGCGATGATTCCCCAACCTGTAATTAGCGGATGTGATAGCCGTTGCGCTGGTGATCGCGCCATAGGAAACACCGTCCATGAAAACTTCGAAACGGTTGCGTCCGTCTCCACCGGTCGGATCGTGCGTAAAGGCGATATGATGCCACCCATTTGTCGCGTCAGGTGCGACCTCGACCGGGAACTGTACATCAGAGATATGCCCCTGCTCGTACAAGACCCATTTCACCTTGCCGTTAAGCAAACGTAGCGAAAAGATCAACCTGTCCCCTGCTGAAGCTCCGTTCTCCTGCGTATCGAAAACAATGAACCACGTACCTCCCGGATTCTCTGTACGCCACCACCATCCCTCGAAAGTGAAGGGAACGGACTGGTTCATTTTCGCGCCTACCTCGTTAGAGACGAGAAAAGCCCCCTTGTTGAGGTGAATTGCCCCCTCGTTCTCAATCGTGTCTAGGAATCCTTCCGACGTGTCCGGATTCGACGGCCCGCCCGATGACGCGGTCACGCCACTTCCTTTAGCACCGTTGACGCCGGCAATGGACAGATCGTCCGCCGGATCCACCAGACTGCGGAGGTTCATTCCAGTCAGCGCATTCCAGTCGAGCTTCCAAAGCGCAACCGTTGAAGACGCATCATCCGCACGGACATCCGCAGTCCAAACGCCCACGGCAAAAAACACAAACGCCCACGTCGCCCAAAGGCCACACCGAAAACGCGATACCGTATTCCGTACAAAGCAGTTCTTTCTCATCGTAATCTCCTTGCCAACCTACAATGCGGTTTCTACCATAGCATTTTCCCAGACAGGGTACAAGTTTGAACTGAAAAAACATTCCGTCTTCCCCTACTCCTCGCACACACGAAAGATGCGCAAAAATGCCCATGCGCGGAACCTGTTAGTCGCTTCCGTCCCTGTACGTCTTTCAGCTGCCGCCACTACGCGTCTTTCTCGTTACCCACACCCCCGCTTCTCATCTTAACACGCTTAACACGCTGGCGGCTTCGCCGCCCTAGACATTCGTCATCGGCTCGACTTTCCATATGACATAGTTTGCTTCAGGGAAATCGAGATCTCTAAATTCAGGCAATTCCTGTATTTGTTTAGCGTTCAAATTGGCTCTAAAATGATCGGCGTCCTCCGTTTTGACTCGATACATTTTTCCATTAAGTGTGCTACCCACGAAAAGTACCCTTGTCTTCGTTCCGTCAAAACCAACCGGTGCTTCACATGGACACCACCCGCCATCTTTGATTCGGTTTTCTAGTGTCTTTGAGTCCTTTGGTCTATGCTGATAGGTGAAATGCACGATGTGTATGCCAATGGCACTCATTTGTACAGACACATTATCAACCATGTTTACCGTCCCCTTCTGTGTGATCGTTGAGAGTATGGTATCATGTGTTGATTTTTCCATAAGCTTCTGAATGAAGTCCTGCAGCATTGCCCCGTTTTCTGCATTCCCTGGCCGCAACGGGAGCGCGCCGATGTTCACTGTGTCGATGCTTCTGGTGAAATAGGCTTTCTCGATGTCGTCGCTCCGTCCGTTTCCGGGGAACAGGATGTACCCGCCGATGACTTCCTTCTTGAGCGAGGGAGATGCCTCTTTGGCGTCCTTGTAGTAGATTGCGTCCCGGTAACGGTGCATCTGGTTGATCGCGCCCTCCGGCGGGGTATCGACATTCTCCCTGTGGCCGTCGATGCGGTATTTCGCGTCGAACAGATACGACAGCCGGAAACCGTCCTTCCCGTTAAACTGCCGGATGAGCTGCAGCACGATGTCGGGTTTCTGGGCACCGCCGGTCGGCGCTTCTGTCTCCTCGATTCCGCTTCCGCCGTCCTCCGTGGTCTTCGGGTTGTAAAACAGTTCTAAGTGCGTGTCGCCCTTCTCGATGAGAATCCGGCTTCGCCTGCCCGTACGCATCTCCGAACCGAACATCTCGCCGAGTTCCCCCCGGTTCTTGTGCTTCACTTCCTTCTGCGGCACACCGAGAATCGCCGCCACACGGTTTTTCACCTCGATGAAGCACCAAATTTCGTATAGTTGTGCGATGTCCTTCGTCTCAAGCCGGTAGAGTCCATCCGAGAGCGAATACATCGCCTCCAGAATCCCGTAGATTCTCAAAACGTCCGAATACCCCAGTCCCTGCTGAAGCACAAGCGAAACCTGCTTGAAACCCTCCCATTTGCCGACGCCGCGGAAGAACGGATTCGAGCGCAGGGACGCCAGTTCGTCCTCTGCATCGCGGATCGACTTCAGAAATGCCGCATCGGCCCCTCGCCTCACCGCCTCGCTACGAACCCTTCGGGCCAGCACCTCGTGGCGTTCCGCGATGGACTCCACCGCGTACTTGAAAAACCTGTTCTCCGGCGTGTCGCGGCTCACGTCGTCGGTCTCGATCCGGTAGAGCCGCGCGATTTCCCCGCGATGCTCCGCGATCTTGTTCTCGATTTCCGGCGGGACATGAACGATCTGGTCGGCTCGTCGGAACTCCACCATGCGGCGGAACCGCGTCTTCGGACGGTCGAGAATCATGCGCGAAGCTTCAAAGAATTCCTTTCGCTGCCGCTCGAACACCTCCCACCAGATGCGGTCGGAGGTGTCGCCTTCGGGGTTATCGACAAAAGACGAATACGTCTTCTTGAGGAAGTCATACGAGAGCATCCGGTACTCGTCTTCCACCGCCGTGACAAGTGTCTTCCAGTCCTTGTGGTAGTCCAGCTTGGAGGAAAGGACGTCGTAGCTCACCGTGTAGCGCTTCGGGACCCCACCCCGCTCGTAGGAGAACGAGAAGTCGCTCCGTCCCACCTCGTTCCCGTATTCGACCGGTCCGTACCATGAGTTTCTGCGATGGTGCATCCTCGCGCCAAACGGGGCGTTGGAGATTCTGGGTTCCCCAATCTTTGAACATCCCGCACCGAACTCGAGCCAGACATCCTGAACGGCATTGTCAAAGAAAAGGGGAATCGTCACCTCCCCCGGCTTCTCCGCCGTCCAGACTACATTTCGCGCGCCACCACCCTCGATCTCGACTTGCCGCGTCCCCTCGCCAAATCGCCATGCGAACTGAAGCGACTCCTCGGCGATACCGTTCGCAATCGCCTGCTGGTAGATTTCACCATACTTGGCGTTCTCAAATTCGAGGACGAAATCCTCGTGGGTGATGATGACCTTTGCCAAGGCAAGACCTCGATTTAGCGTGTCCAAAAACTCGTGTAGCCGTTTTCGAGCTGGCCGATCATCTCCTGCAGCTTCTTGGAGCAGACATCGCTTTCGGTGTAGTCGTCATCTCCGCCGCGAATGGTCTTGAGACCTTTGAGGATCACGTCTAGCAGCGAGTCCAGAAGCGGCTTGCCGTTGTATTCGGCAAGTTCCGCATCGCGGACCACGAGCCGACGCTTGTCGCCCTCGACACGGCTCAGAATCTTCATGCTCGTCGCCTCGTCGAGTGCCTGTGCAAGCGGAACGCCGCCCTTTGTTCGCTCATGGCAGTAGATCATGATTTCGTTGCGGGTGCGGTAGGCGATCTTGAAGGGGGTCTTGTCGAGAACCTTGTTGACCTCTACAAGGAATGCCTTGATCGTATCGCAAGCAACCTGCGCAACGGTATAGACCTCGAACCCCTGAGTGAACTCGCATTTCGCGGCCGCCACGTCGATGGAGCCGAATTGGCAGTCAGGATCCGCAGCAAGCCCGCCGTCCATATTGACCTCGTTAAGTTCGAAGGACATCGCTCGGTCAAGCACCTTGCGCGAGAACGAGAACGTCGTCTCGTCCATGTTGACAGTCCCCATCACGATGAAGTTCTGCGGGATGGGGATGCCGCCTTCGGCGATGAACTTGTTGATGAACTGCTCCGCCTTGTCATGGTCAACGCCCTGGTAGATTTCCTTGAATGACTCGCGCAGAAGCACCTCGTTCGGGAAAGTGACGAGAGGATCGGTAACGATCTTTCCGTTTACCGTCTTGCGCGTCTCAATGACACTCAAATACTCGGCGAAATACTGCTCGACAGGTGCTAGGTTCATTTCGTCAAGGCAGAGGAAGAACGGGATTCCCTCCTCCTCATAGAGCCACGCCTTGGCGAAAAACTTCACAAACGGCTTCACGACAAACTCGGCCTTCCCGCTCACGCGCGACTCGTAGCCCATCAGCTGGGTGGAATCGTGCCAGTTCGGGCGCACTTGGATCATCTCAAAGTTGCCGGGCTTCTGCTCGTTGAAGAGCGGATGCTTCTGCGTCTTCGCCTCGTCCTTGAATTCCGGACAGCACCCGCGCGCCAACTGCCGCACCATGCGGCTCTTGCCCGTGCCTGAAATGCCAGCAAGCAAGATGAATGGCTTCGTGCGAATGGCGGCGAGAATGTCGGGGCAAGAGAAAGAGGTTGAAAAAGACAGCGAAGAACTACTAGTCTTGGTCGCAAGAGAGTGCTTCGCGCTAAACAAGCTCGGATTTGCCCGGAAAAAGCGAAACATATTGAACGCACTGCCTAATTCTGCACCATAGCGAGGCTTTATGCGAGAATCGATTGTGTGCGCCTCATGGATAAGATCGGACGGTTTGTATTTGTCAACTACCTCTTCACCGTATTGAAAAGCAAAAACACCTCCTGCGGCGGTCACAGGAATGCTGGTGTCGGTATAGATTTCAATTAACTTCGCAAGGACTTCATCTTTGGGCATCATGGTTAGTTCCTCTCATGGCAATAAAGACCTTTAGAAATCTGAGGGACAACTCGGCACAACTGCACTACAGATCCACGCAAGCGAGCTTGTTAACGGGCTTGCGCTTGGAGGTTGTTTTCGTCGGCTCTACTGTTTGCTTCTTCATTCGCATTCCTTTGCGAACTTCTTGAACACCCCGCCAGCAAATTTCCAGTGCAACACCCGTTGCATGTTCAATGCCGAGAGTGCTTTCTTGTGAACGGGAAGCATGCTAGCATATTTCGGTTGGGGGTGCAATCGCTAATTTCGCGG
>JAFYDR010000116.1 GCA_017544725.1 Kiritimatiellia bacterium | reverse complement strand
GTGATTTCCAAGAGGTTATGGACGACTATCGGAAAGTGGTGGCAGCCTTGCCCAAGTTCCAGATGACGGCGAAAAAAGGACTGGACATGTCGGTGGCCTACCCCCGTGCCGCCTTCGACCGCCAATCCATGCAGTGGGATCTCAACTACTTCAAGTACTACTACCTCAAGATGGCCTACATTCCATTCAACGAACAGTTGTTGGAGAATGATTATCAGCGGTTTATGGACTACCTGCTTAGTGTCGAGGATGACTTTTTCCTCTACCGGGATTTCCAGTCGCGAAACATCATGGTTTATCAGGATGACGTCTGGTTTATCGATTATCAGGGTGGCAGGAAAGGGGCTTTGCAGTACGATATTGCCTCGTTACTGTATGATGCCAAGGCCGACCTCTCGCCCGAAACACGTAACGAACTGTTGGAATGTTACTTGGACAATCTGGAAAATTACATCCCAGTTGACCGACAACAGTTCAAGGCCGCATTCAACGCCTTCGCGCTCATCCGCATTATGCAGGCAATGGGTGCATACGGCTACCGTGGCTATTTCGAGCGGAAGACGCACTTCCTGCAGAGCGTTCCCTACGCCATCCGCAATATGCGCTACTTGCTGGAACAGAATGCGTTGCCGGAGGGGCTGCCCGAACTGCGGAATGTGTTGCAAGCATTAGTGAACAACTATGTGGCACCGATATCGGGAAATTCTGACGTATTGACGGTTTCCGTACAGAGTTTCTCATACAAGAAGGGAATTCCAGAAGACAATTCCGGCAACGGCGGCGGCTTTGTTTTCGACTGCCGCGCCCTGCCCAATCCTGGTCGCGAGAAAAAATACGCCACTTTCACCGGCAAGGACGACTGTGTGAAAAAGTATTTAGAACAATATCAAGAGGTGGAAACCTTTGTGAATCACGTGTGTGCGTTGGTGGACATGTCAGTGGACAACTACTTGGAACGCAAGTTCACCCATCTGACGGTCAATTTCGGCTGCACCGGTGGCCAACACCGCTCGGTCTATTTCGCGGAACGCACAGCCGCGCATTTACGGGAAAAGTATCCGCAGGTTGTGGTGGATTTGCGGCATCGGGAGCAGTAATGCCTCAATGTCGTTTACCGTAGGGGCGAATAATCATTCGCCTCTACGCATCCCTTGTTTCACTAATTGCCCGCACGCCGCATCAATATCCTGTCCTTTGCTCTGGCGAATGTTGACCACCATATTGCAACGTTCCAAAACGGCAATGAAGTTCTGGCGGCGTGTTGGATCCGACTTGTGGAACAGTGAATCCGGCGTGGAATTGTATTCTATAATGTTGATTTTCACGGGGAACGGACGGCAGAAACGAGCTAACTGTTCGGCCGCCTTCTCGGAATCGTTCACCTTGGAGAGCAACAGATACTCAATGGTGATGCGCTCGCCGGTTTTCTGGTGATAATAAGCTAACGCCGCCTGCAAATTGTGGAGCGGGTTACCCTCCGTCACTGGCATAATCTGCCCGCGAACATTAGGATCGGCGCTATGCAACGAAATGGCCAATCCGCAACGGAAATTTCTGTCTGCCAGTGCTTTGATGCCTTTGATAATACCTGCTGTGGAAAGTGTAATCCGCGTCGGCGACAACGCGAAATAGTCCTTGCCCGTGAGGATGTCGATGGCGGTCATCATGTTGTCGAAATTGAGCAACGGTTCGCCCATCCCCATGAAGACGATGTTTGTAATATGCTGGTTGTAAATCTCTTGCGCCCGATTGTTGAGCAATACGTACTCGTCAATGACCTCGCTGTAGTGGAGATTGCGGATAAAACCCATCGTGCCGGTGGCGCAGAACGCGCAGTGCAAAGGGCATCCGACTTGCGTGGAAAGACACGCGGTGACACGATCCTTGCTCGGAATGAGAACGCCCTCAACCATCTTGCCATCGTGGAACTCTAACAAAAACTTTGTGGATTTGTCGCTACTATGCGCTTCTTCCGCAATTTTCGCTCGGTGAAACGTAAAATTCTCCTGCAATTTTGTCCGCAACGCCACGGAGAGGTCGGTCATTTCGTCAAACGAACCCGCACCTCGCTTCCACAAACCCGTCCAAATTTGCTTTGCCCGAAACGGTTTTTCGCCATTGGCTTGCAAAAACGAAATTAATTGATCGTATGTTATATTTCGAATATCGTTCATCGTTCATTCATCGTTCATTCGATCCCAAGGCTCACTACGTTCACCTTGGGCTGACATACTTCAGGCCTTCGGCCCTTTTGGAATGACGAGTTAACTGCTAACTGCTAACTCCCCAATAGCGTCGCTGGTGTACATTCGGTCACCGTCACATCCGCATAATCGCCAATTTGGTGGTCGCCGCGCGGGAAAACAATCACCTTGTTCTGGCTGTTACGACCGAAGAGCTGGTCGTCGGAGCGTTTGGAGGCACCTTCAACCAATACGCGGAAGGTTTTACCCACGTCACGACGGTTGCTCGCCATTGAAAGTTCACCTTGCAGCGCGATGACCTCCTCCAAACGGCGAGTTTTCTCCTCGTCGGGAATGTCGTCAGGATACTGTTTGGAGGCTAACGTGCCGCCGCGTTCGGAATACTTGAACATGTAAGCATACTCGTAGCCGACCTCGCGCATAATGGACAACGTATCCTGGTGATTTTCAATGGTTTCCCCACAGAATCCCACGATAATATCCGTCGTAATGGCACAATCCGGCAGCACTTCCTTGATTTTCCGCACCCGCTCCAGATAGCTCTCCCGCGTATAGACGCGGCGCATCTTCTGCAGCATTTCGTCACTGCCCGATTGTACCGGCAAATGAATGCACTTGCAGATATTGTCGTAGCGGGCAATCGTCTCAATCAACTCGTCGGAAAGGTCTTTGGGATGCGATGTGGCGAACCGCACGCGCAGTTCCGGCGACATTTCCGCCACCATCGCCATCAGTTTCGCAAAGGAGACCTCTTCGTCGCCCTCTTTCCAGTAATAGGAGTTCACATTCTGCCCCAACAGCGTGACTTCCTTGTAATTGTCTTTCAACAAATCCTCGATTTCGCTGAGGATGGTTTTCGGGCTGCGACTGCGCTCACGACCGCGTGTGTAAGGCACCACGCAGTAGGAGCAGAAATTGTTGCAGCCACGCATAATGGAGACAAACGCCGACACGCCGTTGGCATCGTAGCGCACTGGCATAATGTTGTCGTAAGTCTCTTCCTTTGAGAGCAACACGTTGAAAGAGGTGTGTCCGTGTTGCGAATCGGCAATCAGCTGAGGCAGGGAGCGATACGCGTCCGGCCCGGCAATGAAGTCCAATACCGGCTCGGTCTGGAGAAGTTCCTCTTTCATTCGCTCGGCCATACAACCTAACAAGCCGACCTGCATTGTCCGTTTTTTGCGCTTATAAGCCTCTAATTCCTTCAAACGCTTGTGTATGCGTTGTTCAGCCTTGTCGCGGATGGAACAGGTGTTTATGAGGATTAAATCGGCCTCCAGAATCTCTTTTGTCAGCGCATAGTCATCCTTCAAAATGGAGGCAACCAACTCGCTGTCCGCGAAATTCATCTGACAACCGTATGTTTCTATGAAAAGCTTTTTCATTGACTATCTTTTTATTCCCAGGGCTCCGCTTCGCTTCACCCTGGGCTACCGAGCTTTTGCCCCTACCGGGGCTGCTCAGGGAAGTAGTTTATAAAACTATTGACTTTGAATCTTGAAACCTGAATCTTACTTCTTCCTAAAATAAATTTCGATGGGCACGCCGGAGAAGTCCCAGTTCTTGCGGATCTGGTTCTCCAAAAAGCGTTTGTACGAGTCCACGACATACTGCGGCAGGTTGCAGAAGAACGCGAACGTGGGGTACGCCACCGGCAATTGTGTAACATATTTGATACGGATTACCTTGTCTTTATTCATTGGCGGCGGAGTCTCCTCAATAATGGGCAGCAGCGTATTGTTCAGCTCCGATGTGGAAATCCGGCGTTGGCGGTTCTGATAGACCTGGATGGCCGTCTCCAATACCTTGTAAATGCGCTGTTTTTCAGTCACAGATGTAAAGATAATCGGTACATCGGTAAACGGCGCGATGCGTTTCTTCAACGCATCTTCGAAATTCTTATGCGTATGCGTGTCTTTTTCCACCAAATCCCATTTGTTCATCACCAGCACGACGCCTTTATGGTTTCGAGCGCAAAGTCCGAAAATATTAAGATCTTGCGAATCAAACCCTTGCGAGGCATCTGCCATCACAATACAGACATCGGAATTTTCGATGGAGCGCACGGCCCGCATCACGGAATAAAATTCCAAGCTCTCTTCCACTTTGCTCTTTTTGCGAAGTCCAGCGGTATCAATAAGATAAAAATCAAAGCCAAAACTCTTATAGCGGGTGAAAATAGTGTCGCGGGTGGTGCCGGCCAGCGGGGTGACAATATGCCTATCCTCACCGAGGAACGCATTGATAATCGAGGACTTGCCGACATTCGGTTTGCCCACGATAGCGATGCGCGGGAGGTCGTCGGGCAGGTCGTCCTTGTCTTTGGAGAAAT
>JAFYDR010000115.1 GCA_017544725.1 Kiritimatiellia bacterium | reverse complement strand
GGCAGGTCGTCTCATCCTCCTACTCGGACGAGACGGTGGAGCTGACGTTGGGGTTGGTCGATACGCCTGAAAGCAAGGCGCTCTTCCCCTACTCTTTCGCCGCGCAACTGCGTGTCACCGTGAGTCAGAGCCTCAAGCTTCAGTTGACGACACGCAATGCAGGGATCGCGCCGATGCCGCTTACCGAAGCGTTCCATCCGTATTTCCGTGTCATGCGCGTGACCAATATCGCGATTCAAGATCTGGACGGAGCCAAGGTCGATGACCGCGTGACCGGCGAGCAATCCATCCAGCAGGGTGAGGTGCGTATCACGGAAGAGACGGATCGGATCTACTTCCCGAAACAGGCACACGCCGCAATTGTGGACGCAAGCCTGAATCGGACGATCGACATCACCTTCAACGGAACCAAAAGCCTCGTGGTCTGGAATCCGTGGATCGAGAAATCGCAGCGGATGCCTGATTTCGGAGACGAGGAGTACACCCAGATGGTCTGCGTGGAACCGGCCAACACGGATCTTTCCCCGATTACCCTCAAGCCCGGAGACCGGCACACGCTGGAAATGACGATCCAGGCGAAGCTCAACTAACCTGGCAGAACGTATGGACGACTCGATCTTACACAACTTCCGTGTCGTGCTGGTCGGTACGCTTTATAGCGGTAACATCGGTTCGACATGCCGCGCGATGGCGAACATGGGACTCCGCGACTTGGCACTGGTTGCACCGCACATTTGCGACGACGGTACCGACGCGGAACGGCTCGCGGTCCATGCGACCGACATCCTTCAGAACAAGCGCGTCTTCGACACACTGGAGGATGCCGTGGCTGATTGTTCCTGCGTAGTCGGCACCACCGCGCGAATGGGGCTTTATCGTGCGCACGTGCAAGAACCCAAGGTTATCATGCCGGAACTCCTCAAGCTGGCAGCGAATGGAAAAGTTGCGCTGGTTTTTGGACGCGAGGACAAAGGATTGTCGAACGACGAAATCCTGCAATGCAACAGACTGATCCGGATTCCGGTTCATCCAGACTACAAGTCGATCAACCTCTCCCAGGCCGTTCTCATTTGCTGCTACGAACTCTACTGCGCCACAGGCTCGTACGAACCGCCGGTCGAGAAATCGCTCCCCGCAACGGCGGAGAAAAAGCACCGGATGATGCAGATCTGGCGGGAAATGCTGTTGCGTGTCGGCTTCATGAAAGAGGACAAGGCCGACCACATGATGCAGGGAATCCAGCGGATTTTTTCACGAGGCGTACAGTCGGACGACGACGTGGCCATTTTGATGGGAGTCGCCCGCCAAACCGAATGGTACCACGGGCAACACACGAAACAATAGGAGAATCACAATGTCATTTTTCAAGGCATACGATATGCGCGGAGAGTTCGGAAAAGATTTTACGATCGATACGGTTTACCGCGTGGGAAGATGGCTTCCCTCCATACTCGGCGCACGGCGGTTTCTGATCGGACGCGATATGCGGTTGACCTCCGACGCCATGCGCGACGCGCTCTGCGCGGGATTGAACGAGGCGGGCGCAGATGTGGACGACATGGGACTCTCGACCACGCCGATGGTTTATTTCTTCACCGCGAAGAAAGACTATGATGCCTCCGTGATGATCACCGCATCGCACAACCCGAAAACCAACAACGGGATGAAGGTCTCCAAACGCGGAGCTATTCCCGTCGGCGGCGACACGGGACTTGGACTTCTCGAATCCCGTATCGCGACTGGGAAATTCCTTGAACCAGCACCTGTACCGGGCGTCACGCGACTTGTCTCCTATTTGCCGGAATACATTTCCTGGCTCAAAAACCAAGGACTTTCGTTCGAGGGACTTCGCTTTGCGGTGGACTGCTCGGATGGCGCAGCGGGAATCCTGGCACATAGTCTTTTCGATATGCCAAATGACCTTTTCGGTTCGGAGAGTTTCTTCCTGAACGATAAGCCGGACGGAGACTTCCCGCACCATTCCCCCAACCCGCTTGCCGCTGAGGCACGTGAACAGATCAGCGCGTTGGTACGCGAAAAGAAACTGGACTGCGGCTTAATCTTCGACGGTGATGCCGACCGCGTGATGTTCGTCGATGAGAAAGGCACCTTCGTTCAGCCCGATTATCTGATTCCCGTAATCGCGCGCCATTTCCTGAAGAAGGAGCCGAAAGCGACCGTGATCCACGACATCCGTACCTCTCGGGGCGCAATCAATGCGCTCAAGCGCGACGGTGCCAAGCCCGTGATGGGGAAAGTCGGACACGCCTTCGCGAAAGTCCTGATGCGACAGGTCAACGCCGTCTGCGGCGGCGAGCTTGCCGGACACTACTACTTCCGCGATTTCGTCAACTGCGATTCGGGAGAACTCGCCGCGTTGATTGTCCTCTCCGCCGTGGCGGAGGCGAAAGCAAAGGGAAGCACGTTCAGCAAACTCATGAAGCCGATTCTTCGTTTCCAGACAACTGGCGAATGCAATTTCCGAATCGAAGACAAGGATGCGGCGCTCAACGCCGCACGGCAGACGATGGAAGCGACATACGGGAAACCGCAGTCAGTTGCCGACTTCGACGGAATCCGCATGGAGTACAAAGACGGGTGGATCAGCATCCGCAAATCCAACACGGAACCGTTCCTGCGCCTGATCGTCGAAGCGAAGACCGCAGACATCCGCGATGCCTGGTACAGACTTATCGTGGAAACCTTTGCCGCGTATCAGTAATCAGCCGGAGTGCCCATGCTCACTGTTGAACATCTCTCTTTTTCCTACGGACGCACCCCCGTGCTACGGGATGTCTCGTTCCAGTTTGAAACAGGCGAGATCATCGGGTTGCTCGGAAAGAACGGCACGGGAAAAACCACGCTTCTCAAAATTCTCGCCACAAGTCTCATGCAAGACCGAGGTTCCATCGAGCTAGATCAAGTGGATCCACTCGCCACGCCGATCCGCTACCGCAGCCGAATTGGATACCTTCCCGAAAAATGTCCGCTCTATCCGGAAATGACGGTGAAGGAATACCTCGCCTATCGGGACAGACTGAAACGGGAAAAGACCTTGCGCGTCAACCGGCGCGTTCGCGAAGTGATGGCAAACTGTGATCTGACCGAAGTGGCGCGCAAGCGGATTAAAACGCTCTCCCTCGGATTCCAAAAGCGCGTCGCGATTGCGGATGCGCTTCTGCGGAAGCCCTCCGTTCTGTTGTTGGACGACCTCTTGCCCGGACTCGACATAGCGCAACGCTCGCAGATCATCGAACTGTTGCGTGGAACAGCCGCACGTTCCGCTATCCTGATTGCGGGGCACGAGATTTCCGAACTGATCACCTTCTGCACACGTTTCCTCGTTCTCTCCAACGGTCTAATCGCGCTAGACATTCCCGTAAAAGGAACGTCGCCCGAACAGTTGAAAACGCAACTCGAAAACGCGATCCGCGAGACAAGCGAAACAGCCTGATAAGGAAGTCAATCGAGATGATGACGCCACTTACCGTAATTTACTTGCACACGCCCACACCGAACGACAAACAGATCCTGCAAACGATGGAGTACGGTCTCTCGGACGCATTCCGCAATGTCTGCCGCGAAATGTTCTCTGTCGGCGAACGCCTAGACTACCCTACCCTCCGACTCGTTGCCGTCGATTCCCCATCCGCAATGGACAGTCTGCTGTTTCATGTCGATAACGAGCGTCACTTCCTCTCCGATTATGCGAAGTCGTGTTGCCTCTTCTTGCTGGATGACGAACTGCGCCGGAACGTGGACGGGAAGAACAGCAAAACGGAATCCGTGTCGCTGGACGAACTGCGTCAGGACGGGCTTTCGATTCAGCACTGGTTCCGCGTCTATTTCCCCGCGATTCCCAAAGTGGTGCTGACTCGTCCTGGACACAAGCGCATCTCCCTTCCAGCGCGGCGCTGGGTTCAAAAGGAATTCGAAGTACTGACCAATCCGGAAATCTATCGAGAGCGGATTGAACACATGTTCAAGTCCTTTTGGATGCCTCGGTTCTGGGCTGCGCTCCACCAGTATGCAATGGAACGAGCAGGAACGAACTGGCACACGCCTGGACACAACGGCGGCAACGCCTTCGAACGTTCTCCCTTCCTCCACGGCTTCCATGATGCATTCGAACCGCTCATCTCTCGCACGGATCTCTCCGTCTCGGTGGAGAGCCTAGGCGACCTCTCCACACCAGAGGCACACACTCCACTTTCCGAAGCGCAACGTGTCTCCTCCGAAATCTTCGGTACTGCGCAAACACGCTTCGTTACCAACGGAACCAGCACCTCCAACAAGGCGATGCTGATGACCCTGCTCCGTCCCGGCGAGACCGTGCTGCTCGACCGCAACTGCCACAAGTCCGTCCACCACGCAGTCGTCATGTCCGGCGCGGTACCGCGTTACCTCCCCGCCCGTTTCAACACACGTCTAGGAATCTGGGGGCCGATCGCGTTGAAAGACCTGCAAAAGGAAATCACGCGTCCCTGTGATCCTGCGCAGAAGCCCAAGCTACTGATCATCACCACCTGTACGTACGAAGGCGTTCTCTACCCTGTCTGGGAAATCGGGAAGATGTGCGAGAGAGAGGGCATTCTCTTCTATGCGGATGAGGCATGGGCGCCCTATCTCAATTTCCACCCGTACTACACGATCGCCCTACCGGACAACCAGCAGGTTCGTTACAACGCTGTCAATGACTTGAGCGGTGCGCACTTTGCGGTACAATCCACCCACAAGGCGCTCTCCGCCTTCTCGCAAGCATCGATGATCCACGTTTCGCTCCTCTTCAAGAAACTGCTGGAGGATGACGGCAACCCAAAGTTCCGCTGGCTTCGGAAACGCTTCTCCCTGCACGGACACGGATCCTACGAAAAATTCTCCCATGATCTTCACGAAGTTCTGCGGTACTGGCACTCGACCTCGCCGCATTATCCGACACTTGCCACGCTCGACATCGCCGGTGTGCAAATGCGATTGGAAGGACTCAAACTCATCGAAGAACGACTGCATTGGGTTGCTGCCTTCAAAAAGCGCGTGGCGGAAATCTGTGAGCTACCGCAGGAAGAATGCTTTGTCGATCTCGACGCGATTACGGGCGACGGGAAGAAGTGGGAAGCGCAAGGATACCTACATGACCCGCTCAAAATGACGCTCTCCTTCAAGAACGAACACCTCTGCGACAAGTTTGAAAAACTGTTGTTGAAGAACCACATCCAGTGGGAGAAATCAACCCCCGTGACAATCCTCTTCCTCGTCACGGTCGGCACGGTGGAGGAACACTTCGAATACCTCTTCCGAACCTGCCTACAGATGAAAGACGCGATCGGGCGTCCAGAAACCGACATCTTCGATCCACACATCGTCGATGCGGTGAACTGCCAAGCTGCCGTCCTTCCACGCGATGCCGCCTTGTGCGATGGAGAACTCATCCCGTTAGAAGAAACGGAAGGACGCATCTGCTCCCAGTTGCTCGTCCCCTACCCGCCCGGTATTCCCGTGTTCATTCCCGGACTAGCCATCAGCCGCCCGATGATCGACCTCATCCGAAACGTGATCGACAAAGAAGGAACGGGGGCGATCCACGGACTCTTCGTTCGCGGCAAAAAGATCTACGTGGAAGTCCTCAACCGCGACGAAGAACACCGCGTCCAATGGCTCATCTAACTGACGGTGGCAGCTTTGCCGCCACCGTCTGTTAAATGCCGCTACGCGGCTAAGTGTCCCTGCGGGACCAAGTGCCCTTCGGGCTAAGTGGGTCACTCGGCGAAGCGGCGACGGCGAAGCGGCAATGCCGCTTCGCTAGTTAGGTGGTTAGGTAGTTGGGTGGTTGGCGGAACTAGCGAAATCTCTCGTTACTCTTCACTCGTCACTGTGCGAAGCACCTCAGCTTAACTCGCTTAACCAGCCTAACAGGCTTAACAGGCTTATCTCGCTTAACCAGCTTAACACGCCTAGTCAGCCGGCGGCGTTAGCTGCCGTGCGTAGCGCGGCTACCGCTTAGTCTTGATGCGGTTTTCGACGTCGAGGAGTTTTTGGGCAGCCTCTTTATTACGTGCGTCTTCCCGATCGGGAATCATCTCCATGATAATCCGTAACTCTTTCACTGCCGTCGTCCATTCCTTCAGGTTGATCGCACGGTTGGCGAGGAAGCGTTGGTCTTCATAACGTTTGTTCAGTTCGCTCTTGGTCTGCTCGAATTCGTCGATCAACTGCGGATAGATGTCCGGTTTTGGATTCACGGTATCCAGATAGAAGATCGCGTCGTGATAGGCACGTAACGACTCGAAGAGATTCCCGTAAGTCACGTCTCTCTCGGTATATTTTTTGAGTCCGATCTGCCGCGACTCGGTCGCCAACTCCATCAGCTTGTCGGTCGAGAACTGAATCGCCCAAATTCCCAGTTCATTCTTGCTGTAGGTTTCGAGTTTCTGGCGTAACGCCTTGAACGGTTCCGGTTCGTCGTGATTTTCGACCTTGCAGGAATAAACCTTCTTCCCCAGCGTGAGAAGCAAAGAATACGAATTGAGCGTGTTGGGCTTGGCAAAACCAGAATACGCCTTTTCGAGTCCGAAGAAACCGCTCGACTCCACGATGCCGATCAATTCATCAATCTGCGCAGCACTTAATTCCTTTTCTTTACGGATGTGCCGTCCGCTATCCGCAAGGTCATCTATCTGCACACGCAGAATTTCCGTCCCCTGCTTTTCTTCGGACGGGCGTATTGTCAGCTCAAAACGGAAGATGTTGTTGGTGTCCGCTTCAATCTTCTCATACTGGATCGAGAGATTCTTATCGACCTTCGGCGGAGCAATGACGACCTTCTTCTTATCCGCGTCGGAATCCAAACCAATCAACGACGGATCAAAAATGCACATGGCGGCCAACACCAGAACAAGGATCGCACAAACCGCCCAAATCAAGGGACGAAATGCGTTTTTCTTGGGAGCTGCGGCATCTTCTTCACCATGCTCGAATCCCAAATCGACAACCGGCTCCTCTCCAGACGAGATGGCTCCAGCGGGAACGTCCGTCGCATCCGATTCCACGCGGAGTTTCGTCGTCCCGACCAAAATCTCATCCCCGTTTTTCAGTGCACACTCATCAACGGCTTTCCCGTTGACGAATGTCTGATTCGCACTGCCCAAATCAGCCACCCACAGTTCGCCGTCGCGAATCTCCAAGTAGCAATGGCTACGGGACATCTCGGGATCATCCAGCGCAATGTCGCACTGGCTGGATCGTCCCAGCTTCATTGCCGTGCCATTCATCTCATAGGACTTGCCCTCATTGGGACCTTTCACAACAATCAATCGATACATGGCTTTTGTTTCCTTCTCTCGTCTCTCAGAACAGGTGGACAAAGGTTTCCTTCAAAATCGGTCCCAGCAAGATGATGATGACCGACGGAAAAATGAAGAGCAACAGAGGCATCAACATTTTGACAGGCGCCTCATTCGCCAACTTCTCGGCACGATCAAAACGTTTGCCTCGAATCTGGTCGGACTGGATGCGGAGAATCGACCCGATACTCACGCCCAACTCGTCCGCTTGAATCAGCGCATTGCAGACCACGCGCAAATCCGCCAGTCCCACACGCTCTGCCAGATTGCGCAAGGCGGTGCGGCGAGGTGTTCCGACTTGAATCTCGCGCAGCATCCGAATCAGCTCTTCGTTCAGGGGATCCAATTTGCGGCGTTCGCAGTTGCGCTGCAACGCACTCATGAAATCCATACCTGCCTCCACGGAAAGCGTCAACAAGTCCAACACGAACGGCAACGCCCTCTGGATTGACTGGTGGCGCGTCTTTAACTCGCGACGCAACCAGAAGACGGGATAGAGATAGAAGAAAAGGATGCCGACAAAGACAGCGAAGGGAAAGTTCTCCGCGAGATCGGAATCGGGAAAGACGGCGACCAGTCCACGAAGCAGAAGGAACCACGCGATTCCTCCCACGATCGGGGAAAGGATCTTGAGCGCAAGGAACTCGCGTCCGCTCAACAGCCCCTCGAATCCGGCAGCGGTCAACTGGCGGTCTGCCAGCGTCCGGCTCTTCTCGAACGAAGGCTTCATCACGAACACGTCGAGATTGGAGACGAACGGAAGCAACAACCGGAACAACAACGGGATTTTGCGTTCCTGTTTCCTACCGTCAGCCAGTGTGACATAGGTAATCTCTTTCGCAACCTGAAGGATGTACCATGCCAATGCGCCACAGCAAAACGCCCATCCTGCGAGCGCCCCCAACCGGATCAAACTAAATGTCTCACCGAACCGAAACATCTTCCTTCCGTCCCCTTCCCTCGTTCGCTACCGCGCGAGATTCTCCAGCCAAACAGGACCACCCCACTTCCCCGTGGTGACGAGATCGATATCCCCGTCCCCGTCGATATCCACACCCTCGACATTGAGCCCGACGCTGATTCCTTCGTCGTAAGAAATCACGTGCTTCTGGAAAACGGGTTCTTTTCCCGGCGTGAAATCATAGTAGTAGATGCCGAGCTTTCCAGCCGAATCGGGATCGCCACCGTTATGCGCGAGGAACCGTTTTCCCGCGATAATCTCCGGTACGCCATCCCCCGTGATATCGGCGAAGCCCAGATAATGCGCCTGTGTCCACGACTCGTCAATGACATGCTTCTTGAACTGCAATTCCCCGTTCTTGTCGCGCTCTGGCAACTGCTCGAACCAGAAGATACCGTACCTATGGGCGGAGCTGACGATGATGTCGTTCTTTCCGTCCTGGTTGACATCATAGACGATCAGATTGGAAGCGTGTCCGAGTTTTCCATCGTTGAACCCGATGGAGAGCGGATGTTTCTTCCATCCGTCGGACGTCTTTTCATACCAGGCGACGCAACGCAGAATGTCGTTCTTCCCGTCCCCGTTCAGGTCGCCGCATCCCGTACCCATGTCACACCGTTCTCCCGTCACCGAGTCACGTACCATCTCCGGCTTTTCGCCCTGTTTCGGATTGCGCTGATAGATGCAGGTGACATGCGTATCCGGGATGAAATCAGTCGCCTTGCCGTCACCATCCAGATCGACCAGAATTCCAGTTTCGATGTTACCGGTCTTCTCAATCAGGTGCTGCGTCCAAATTCCAGCCGTCGGCAGCTTGTTCTCAATCCACCATGTTTCCTGCGAGAACCAATCACCGGAAATCACATCGATTTTTCCATCGTAGTTCACGTCCAAAGGCAAGTTCATGAAATCGCGCGCATATCCTTTTCCCTGTTCGTTTACATCGCTCTTGACCTCACGCACCTGGACGGGTTTGAACTCTGGCGCAAGGTAGAGGTATGGCCCGGCGATAATGTCGATTTTCCCGTCGCCGTTGAAGTCGGCGGCGCCACACGCCTCGGTACGGCAGTGACCGATACGGTGCGCACGGAAAGTGACGGAAGGGAGCGTGGCACCGGGCACACGAGGATCGCGAATGCTTCCCAACATCATCCGCTCTTCCGGACGCTTCGCCAAACGAAGTGCCGTCGGGGTGGTCTTCTTGAGCAGTTCTTCATCTTGCGTCTTCGCCATCTCACGCAACGCGCCGCGCAACGCAACGATTCCGAGATTCTTGTTCGGATAACGTTCCGCAAATTCCAAAAGCGGTACGATGCTGGCGGGATTGTTCGACTTCGCCAACACACGAAGTGTCTCGTCCGCGTCTGCGCCGCCCGTCTGAATCCGCTTCGCCAACGCAGCGACAGCCGCATCGGTATCGCTGACACCAATTGCGGCAATCAGCCACTCGCAAACTGCGGGTGCGGGATTCTTCGCCACCTCCGCAATCAGAAGCGCATCCATCTTGGTGGGATATTTCTTGGCGAGGGTTGAGACAGTTCTGGATACCGACTGTAATTCCTTCTGATCCGATACACGAACGGCTGCCGCCAATATCGAAGCGAGATCCTGTTCACCTGCCATTTCCGTCACCGCCGCAAATGCAGCGGTACGCACATCAGCCTGCGCATCGCTGAGCAACGGAAGAACGGCAGACGATACAGCCGCCTCCCTCCACGACAGCACTTCCAGAAGTTGGGCGACAAAAGAAGCATTCCCTTTCGATGCATGGAGAGACTTCACAATAGCAGCATCCACTCCTGGCGCATTGAGTTGCGTCAGGCTCTGCCGCGCGGTTTTGGCGACCTGCCCGTCCGAATGCCCAAGCAAACCGAGCAGTTGCGGTACGTCATCTTCCGTTCCAAGTTTCCCCAGTGCGGCAATCGCCGCAAGGCGAACGGAGATCGGCAGTTCCCTCTCCCCTACCGTCTGGCGAACCAGAAATGCGCCGCGTTTCTCATTCGCGAGTTGTTCTAAAATTGATACTTTCGCCGTGTCGGGGATCTCCGCCAGTAATTTGGGACCAAATTCCTTCTGGAAGGCTTCCGAACGAAGCGCGAAGATCCGCGCCATCGTCCCGACCAGTACGGGATCGGATGACAACAGTGCCTTGCGGAACAACCCGAAAGCCTCCTGACCTTGCAGATTCGGATCAGAAGCCCGGATTGCAAGCGCGACCATCTCAGGACTGATCATCGGGGTAAGGGCGGCAAGGGAAGCTGGATCGCGCAAACGAGCGGCAGCTCGCAACCAAACCGGATCGCCACGCAGGTTCATCGGAATCGCGTCGCAGAGCGTCGCGGCATCCGGCGCGAACGCAGCCAGATAACGGCGAGCCTCCGATGGCGCGGCTCCCGTTCCAAAACAGACTGTCTTCGCAAAGGCGACGGCAGAACCGTTACCCAAACGGCGAAGGGCAATCCAAATTGCGGCCTGCGCCGTTCCGGACGACTTCGGCAACTGTTCCAGCAAGGCGGACTGCGCTTTCGGCGTACCGAGCACGGTCAACAGAAAAGAGGCGGAATCCGCACGAGCGGAATCTGTTAGAAGCGGTTTCAGCAGATCGACATCCGCATCCGCGACGTGCAAGACCCATTCTCGCATCGCCGCGTCCCGCTCAGCGTCGTTACCGTCACGCAGACGGGAAAGCCATGCGGAGGAATCCGCCCGCACGATTGTTACGGTAAGAAGGAAAAGACCGATGCAGCTATTCAGTTTCATAAGCGAATCCTCTTTCACAGGGAAAACGGCGCACGGCTTGGACGGATGGTAAGGCGGTTGGCTTCCGCATCCTCAAAGCGCAACGTTTTCGGATCAAAGCTCAACGCACGATTCAGCCGGTAGGAAATCGTGGCGGCATGACACGCGACGTGAGAGAAATGCAGAGAGTCGGGAGGAGCGGATGGACGTTTGCGCGTCCGGACGCACTCAAGGAACTCCGCTGGATGCGCGACGGGACGTCCCCACGATTCGGTCTTGACCTTGTGCTTCGGCATCAGGTTGGGAT
Organism: Kiritimatiellia bacterium; assembly: GCA_017544725.1. Lineage (GTDB taxonomy): Bacteria > Verrucomicrobiota > Kiritimatiellia > RFP12 > UBA1067 > RGIG8368. The sequence continues at coordinate 15,287 of JAFYDR010000115.1, read as the reverse complement.
TCGAGACGTAGATCGCACCAGAGTCATCGGTTTCAACCCACCCCTCATCGCCTTCCAGACGGATCGCGCATGAGTTCTTGAACCCATCCTGACGAAGCACGAGCTTCAATCCATCGGCGTACTCGCAATCGAGACGACGGGCATTTACTGGCGTGTAGCGGACGGGTGCCGTGTACATCTTGCCAGTCGCAATCTGACAGAGGTCGATCGTGTGACTGCCCCACTCCGCCAATCCGCCATGGAAATCATACTCACCATGCCAGCTGTGGAGATATTTCTGGTTATACCCGCGCCAAGGTGCGGGTCCCAGCCAATTGTTCCAGTCCACTTCATCGACTGGCGGCAAAGGCTCGACTGGATGGAAATGATTCGTGCGAGACGCCTCCATGCCAGCCATGCCCGCATGAACGGTATGAATCTTTCCGAGACGACCATTCTGCGCGAGACGCATCGCTTCCACAAAATTACCGACCGTGCGACGCTGCACACCGCCCTGGTAAATCCGTCCCGTGCGTTCGGCGGTTGCCGTCACGGCAAGCCCCTCCTCCATCGAAAGGGAGATTGGCTTCTCGCAATAGACATCCTTCCCAGCCTCCATCGCATAGATCGCCATCCTCGCATGCCAGCGGTCGCCCAATGCGATATAGACAGCGTCCAAATCAGGACGAGCCAGAAGCTCGCGGAAGTCACGGTAAGCAACGCAGGCCGTATCGCCGTTAAACTTGTCGATCACCGCCTTCGCTCTTTCACGGTTCTTCCGTTGCACATCACACGCAGCGATAAAACGCACGTCCTTCTGATTCAGGAAAACAGGAAGCATCTGCCCTCCACGTCCACCATGTCCGATAATGGCCATGTGGATCGTACGAGACGGAACCACTGCGGAAACCCGAACAGACGCCAACGCTGCCGTAGTGGCAACGGCTTGAAACAGAAACTCTCTCCGGCTAGTCGCCTTTTTTAGGATGAACATTTCCTACCCTTTCTTTACACACGGAAATCTTACCCCAAATATCCCCTCTAGGCAATCCCGAAATTTTGTTCAGCCGATCGCAAAACCGGCAGGGAGGTACTTCGACGCCAGTTCCGAAGGGCGACTTCTTATGCTCGCCCCGACGGCATGGCCCTATACCCCAGGTGAAAAGCCGATGACCCGCAACGATGCACTCGTCCTCAACCGTCTTTGCCAGTGGCTCGCCGGTCCCGGTACGGCGGAGATACGATACCGAGGGCTTGTGCCCTCGGCACAGGATAAAGGTGCAGCGGTTACAAAGCAAGCTATCGACCCCATTAACAAATTGGCTCTTGAGGCAGTAAGGGCATACCCGTAACTTCGCTTCGCGAAGTAGTGACGAGAGATGGAATTAAGTGGACTTCGCCCTAAGTGAGCCTTTGGCTCGAAGTGGGGCTTCGCCACTTAGTCCAGCAGGGGTACTTAGCCGCGTAGCGGCACTTAGTCCCCAAGGAACACTTATCCGCTTAACCAGCTTACCACACTTCTCAGCCTCTCAGCTTTCCCGCTTCTCAGCTGGCGGCGGTAGCCGCCTTCCCGCCTTCTTAATGTGCTTGGAAGGAAAGAAAAATTTTGGTAAAATGACGCCGTTTTTAGTTCGCGGGAGGATCGGCGCGATGTGCCGTAGCCGCACTAAAAGACTCCGAACAAACAGAGGATTTCATCATGACTGTCGAAAAGAAACTGGATAATGGGACACTGACGATTCGCCTAGTCGGACGGCTCGATACGAACACCGCTCCGCAACTTCAGGAGGAAATCTCATACGAAGGTGTGTCGAAACTTGTCTTTGACCTCACTGATCTGGAATACCTTTCTTCCGCAGGCTTACGTGTTCTGCTGATGTCACAGAAGACGATGCTCGCTTCCGGTGGCACGATGGAGGTGACGAATCCGAATGCAACGATCAAGAGTGTATTCGAGATGACCGGATGTTCCGAGATCTTCACCATCATCTGAATACCATGCGATACTTGACGTCCGAACTACGGATCTGGCTCATGTTGAGCCTGGCCCTGCTTTTCTTTCTGGCCTCGGCTATCCTTTGGATGATCGAGTCGAAGCGCGACTTGGAAGATGTCGAGACGCTTCTGGAGACCAACTTCCGTGACATTGACACGTCCTTGACGGATGGCGCGGACCACCAGTTGCTAACCACCGCAAAGAAGCTCGCCGGTGAACTGCGGCGTTCCGGACGCCGTTCGAACGACGAATTGCGTTCCATGCTCGCCGATCTTGAGGTCTCTCTGATCTGTGACATCGACAGCAACGGCATCGTCATCGCGTGCAATGATCCTTCAATCGTCGGGTTCGACATGAACTCGACGAAGCAGTCGCGTGAGTTCATTGACCGCCTTGCACAAAGCGATTCTTATGTACAGACGGATATGCCAAGGGGGGCAGACGGTGCCCTGCATAAATTTGCGGGGGCGGTTTACCCGGAAGGCAAAGGATTCATACAGGTAGCGTGGAATGAAAAGTTGCTTGAAAGCCACATCAGGGATCGTGTGTACTGGATTACGCGTAGTTGGCATATCGACGAGAGCGGTTACATCATCATGGTGGATCCTTACGGAAAGATCATCTGCCATTCTGATTCCTCCTTGATCGGCAAGTCGCTTATTGAGGTGACAGGACTGGATCCACAGAAACTGCCGCGGAACAAATACTTCCGCACGATGGTCAACGGCGAGGATGTATGCTGTCATGCCGGAGATGTCAGGGGATATCTCGGTATCCTTCTCGATCCTGCGAAAGATGCATTCGCCTCACGCAATCGCACGATTCCGGTGATGATCATGATGGAATTCTTGATCTTCATCGGGCTTTACCTATTGCTGACCCTATTGCTCAAAAAGCTGGTGACAAACGACCTTTCGAAAGTGGGAGGGGCCCTAGAGCAGATTGCCGCCGGGAATCTGGAGCAAACCGTCAACGTACGCACGAGTCGCGAGTTTTCCGATCTCTCCGACAATATCAACACGACGGTCGCTTCCCTCCGGAAAGCGGCGGAGGAAGAATCGCGACGTTTGCTGGCCGAGTTGGAACTGGGACGCACCATCCAGATGGCTGCGCTGCCAGCGGAGTTTCCCAATTCGCCGTATTTCCGCCTATGCGCAGCCATGACGACCGCGCGTGAAGTGGGTGGTGACTTTTACGACTTCTTTTCAGTAGATGAAAACCGTCTCGCGTTCTTGGTAGCCGATGTATCCGGCAAGGGAATCACAGCCGCACTCTACATGATGACGGCAAAGACTCTGATCAAGGACACGCTGATCAACGAGCGAGATCCAGCCACCGCGCTTACCAAGGCAAATGCCGAACTCTGCCGGAACAATCCTGCAAATATGTTCCTCACCGCCTGGGTAGGTGTGTTGGACATAGAAACCGGACGCATGACCTTCGCCAATGCGGGCCACAACCCTCCGTTGATCCGCCGCGCAGACGGAAGCGTTTCTTTCATCCACGAGCGCTCCGGCTGTATGCTCGCCTTCATAGACCAAGTAACCTACCGATCCTATCGGTATGCCTTCTCGCCCGGTGACACACTCTTCCTGTACACGGACGGTGTGACGGAGGCAATGAATCACAGCCAGGAACTCTTCGGTGAGGATCGACTTGAATCCACAATCCGCAACGAGAGAAGCGCCGACCCGCTGTCTCTATGTAATGCGGTCCGTACGGCGGTTGACACCTTTGCGGCGGGAGCGCCGCCATCCGACGACCTAACTGTGTTGTCGATCCAATGTCTCTCCCTGCTAAAACGGTTTGTGCGCACTTTCCCGCCAACGAAAGAGGCTTTAAAGGATGCGACCGCTTTCCTCAACCAGGTCTTGGAGTCCGGCAACTGTCCGCCAGCCATTCAGGCGTCGATGGATATCGTGCTGGACGAGATTGCCTCGAATATCGTTTCCTATTCCCAAGCTTCTGGATTTGAGTTGGACATTGAGCTTGTCCAAGGCGGCGTAAAGCTCGCCTTCATTGATGACGGAACACCGTACAACCCACTGACACACGAGGATCCGGACACGACACTCTCGGCAGAGGAGCGTCCTATCGGAGGTCTCGGCATCATGATGGTGAAGAAGATCGCGGATTCCGTCACCTACAACCGTGCCCACAACCGAAATTTCCTGATTGTCAGCAAATCTTTTGGCTAGATCGCCGACCTCGTTGCGCACGGAAGTGAATGAGGATAACTTGGGTTAAGTGACAGTAAAGAGTGGGCTTCTCCCTAAGTGAGCCACTGCTCTACGTGTGGTCGCGCCGCGAAGTTAAGGTCGAGGCTGCTCGATTGCATTCGATTGCTATCGGTGATATGCGACACGTCTCCCTCATCACTACGCGAAGCGCCTCTGCTTAACACGCTTAACCAGCCTAACAGGCGGCTTCGCCGCCACGCGCTAGTCAAAATTATGCAAAATGATCTGGATGGTTTGCGGTTTTGCCCCGACCTCCCGACAGACAACCGGGCATTTGGCAAGAAAGAGGAATGCGATAGGACGATCCGTTCTGTCGCTCATCGTTTCAAAGTTCGCTTGCCCTTTCGCCACCACTAGATCGCTTGCCCGCAGTGCCTCTGCAAAGGATTCGCCGCAGGTCGCATCGACCACACCGGGGACTCCGTCGTCATTCGATACGACACCGCCACGCGCATATCCATCCGGATAACCGGAAGCAACCAGTTCTTCGCGTGTCAAATCGTTGAACGCGGGCTTTCCGCGCACAGCACGCGTGAGTTTGTTGCGATAAGGTTCCATCAACAACCGGTCAAAGACCGCTTCACCACAGTTGTCGAAGATCCACAAAATCGAACGAGCGGCATCCATCCGTTTCTGAAGTGCCAACAGCGCGTCCGTATCGACCGGTTTCGTAAAGGCAGTGGCGACCGTCGTCAACGCATCCGCAATATCGAGATCATCGTAGATAGAGAAATCCAGAATGTTTCCCGCAACGGCGAGGCGCAGCCGACTCTCAAAACTCTGCGGATCCCATCCCGGAATTTCAGATAGGTGCTCCATCAGCTTCTGCGCCAATTCCGTCGAGGTGTCTTTTTCGGGCTTCCATGGATCCGGAACGGAACCGCCGCAAGCCGTCAGCGCATTGTCGATCAGCTTTCTCGCCAGACACGGCGGAGGTAAAGAAAGATCCGCCTCCGCCAAAACCTTGAGCCCAGACTCTGCGATACGTCTCGCCAATACGTCATCAGCGGGCGCAGACTTACGGGCGAGCGAAACCGCGTTTTTCGCCAAGCACGGCAAGCAATCGAGGCAGGCTCTCATCACGCATCCCCTTCGTTGACGAGCAATGTCTTGCAGTGGAAACCTTCCCGATTCAGGATACGGGCGAACGCGGTTGCGCCTTGGGACATCGGAACGCGGCTTGTCACGAGATCCTTCAGGTTCAGTCCCCTACCCGCATGCGTCAATACCGCAGTCCAGTCCGGATCGATCACAGAATTCCAAGATCCGTTCATCGACAGTTCCTTACGCAGCACAGAGGAATAGAGCGATTTTTCGAAGAGCCAGTCATCGGCGGGATTCCCGATCCAAAAGACATGGCCTTTCCGAGCGCAACACCAAACTGCCAAAGAGCGCGTGGCTGAAACCCCACAAGCCTCCGCGACAACATCAAAGGCATCCTGTTCGTTTTCGGCAAGCATACGGGAATCGACTGCACGGAACCCGAACTTTTCCGCAAACGAAAGTTTTTCCGGATCGATGTCCGCAACCGTCACCTCTCCCGCACCGCGAATCCGTAACCACTGCGCGGCGATTAGACCGATGGGGCCTCCGCCAATCACAAGTGCCCTTGCTCCAGACTCGACAGGTGCGGAATAAACCGCATGGTGCGCCACGGCGGCAGGTTCGCACATCGCGGCCTCATCCAGCGAAACATCATCCGGAACGGGCAAGATGTGCGACTCTGGGACATACAGATATTCGGCAAACGCGCCATCTCGACGCGAACCGAAGTAGTCGTAATGGAGACAGAGCTGGACATACCCCTTTTGACAGGCAACACACTTTCCGCACGGCAACAACGGATAGACTGCCACGCGCGTACCAACCGAAAAGTTGCCGCCGTCCGGAACGGCTTCGACAACGCCGGAGAATTCATGCCCCATCACTAAGGGGTAATGGTATGCACCGCCCTTGAATCCACGGCCCAGATCGCTTCCGCAGATGCCCGCTGCCGCAATCCGAATTCGATACCAGCCGGGAACTTCCAGCAATTCGTGCTCTTCCCAGTTGAGGACTCCGTTTTCTTTCAGAACCAGCGCTTTCATCAGGCGAAGACCTTCCGTTCAAATTCCAACGCCTCTTTGGCGTCGGCATCCATCTTCTCCTCCGTAATACCCGGCTCCAATTCTCGCCAGATTTTGATGTCCGCACCGACCTGCCCGCCCATACGCACGAACGGCTCCATCACCACGTTGCCATCGTAACCGATCTCCTTCAACGCGGAGGCAATCTCGCTCCACGGCGTACGTCCACGCCCCGGAACCCTGCGATTGCATTCACCGGTATGGAAATGGCCGAGCAATCCCTTAGTTGAACGGATTGCATCTCCGATGGAGTCTTCCTCGATGTTCATGTGGAAGGTGTCCAACATCACTTTCACGGATGGGAGATCCACCTCGCGCACGAACTGGACGCCTTCCGCAGCCGTGTTGAGCAGATACCCCTCGAAACGGTTCAACACCTCTAGGCAATAGTCCACGCCGCAGTCGGCGGCAACCTTTCCCATCTCGCGAACGTTCGCGACACTACGCGCCCAATCCCCCGGCTTGTCAATCGGCTTCGAATAATCCACCGGCCAGTAACTGTAGATGCCGCCGCCAATTGTGTGAATGTCCAGTATCTCTAGACGTTTCAGCAGATCGGTGAAAAATGCCTTGGCATTCTGCTGCACGGCGGGGTCAGGCGAGGCAAGATTCTGACTGGCGGCAGGTCCGTGTCCCGCCGTCAGGAAGATTCCGCTGTCAGATGCCGCCGCACGGAGATCCATCAACTGCTGACGGGAATATTCCACCAGCGGGGTACAGGCGATCTCCAAGCAGTCAAAGCCAAGTTTCGCCACCTTATCGACATACTTCAGATAGTCCGCACGCCATTGATCTTCCCAATACGCATAGTAAATTCCAAACTTCATTGTTCTGTCCCTTTCGTTCTCGTCTCAAACCGATTGCGTTACCGCCCGGTCCTCATCTTTCTGTCCACTGCATACACGGAAAAAGGGTGAGTTACCAACTCATCTACGACTTCCGTGTAGTCCGCGGGGTTGAAATCACCTTGTCTCGTCATACCCATTCGGTTTCACCCACCACAGGGCGAGGAAAAGCCCCGCACCGAGAAAGGTTGCACCGATTACCACCGTGAATGGAACCGTCCATCCACCCGTCTTGTCCGTAAGCCAGCCCATGCCCCAGCCCGAGATCAACACGCTCGCATACGAAAACAGCGAGGTAAAACCGACCGCCGTTCCCGCCAGTTTCTTCGTCGCCAAGTTCACCGCCGTCGCTCCCGTCATCGCTTGTGGACCGTAAATGCAGAATCCGGCACCGGCCAATGCAAGGATGTAGAGATAGAGCGGACGTCCTGCCGGAAGGAACCAGAACCCAGCCATGCAAGCGGCAGCCCCCAGCATCATGAAAAGACAAACACGGGGCGCGCGACCTCCTGCCAGTCGATCCGTCGCCACTCCGCTGAAGAGGGTTCCCAGAATCCCGGCAATTTCAAAGACGGCCACGGTCCATCCAGCGCCCGCGAGAGAAACGCCCTTTGCCTCTTTCAGCAACATCGGTCCCCAGTCGAGAATCGCGAAACGCGCCAAGTAAACCATGAAACAGCTCGCCCCCAAAACCCACATGGTAGGGTTGAGGTAAACGCGCTGCACGGCGGAAGGGCCATCCGAATGGTCGGTTGCCTCGTGCCGAACTTCCGTTCCCGGCAGTTCCGGCAGTCCTTCCGAGGCAGGAGTATCGGGGAGCCAAACCAGTAAAACAAGCAAACCTATACCGGCAATGACGGCAGGAACCCAGAAACACCAGCGCCACATTCCGATTCCCACGCCGTCATTCCCCAACGCACCGAGACCCATGATGTATCCGCATAGAACCGTCACCAATCCCGCGCCAATGGAGTGAGAAGAGTTCCAAATGCTCAACTTAGTAGCCAGTTCGTTCGGCGGAATCCAATGTGCGATCAGACGGAGACATGGCGGATTCCCCATCGACTGGAAGAAACCATTGGCGACCCACGCGACGCCGAGAACCGTAATCAGCGCGGTTGTAAATGCGGCACCTTCCGTACCACCGCTAATCAGTTTCGCCAGAACCGGACCGAATCCAAACGCGACATTACAAAGCAAAGCGAGAAAAAGCCCCGCGCAGAGGAACCGACGTGAATTACACCGATCGCTTAACGGACCGCACACAAACTTTCCGAGACCATAAACGACACCATGCAAGGTCAAGAAAACACCCAAAGAGGTTTTCGTAATCCCATAATCTTGCGCCAGTCCCGGCATCGCCAGCGACAGGTTCTTGCGCAAAAAATAAAACAACGTATAGCCGATAATCGTTGTCACCAGCATCCGATACTGTCCGCGGCGAAACCTCCGTACCGTCTCTATTTCTCCCATCGAATTCATGACTCTATTTTAACGGATTCACACAGGTGAAACAATGAAAAATTTCCAAGAGATGTAAGCAAGGGGCATCTGCGTTTTTCGCCACAGCTCAGCTATCGCTTGAAAAAGGAAACAACAGAAACAACTTACAAAAACAACTTGTCTTTAGAGCGCGGGCTAACTCGCCCGCGCCCCAATAATCGATCCCATAAAGGCAACGGAGCAATGATACTAGATGATTGTCGCAGTAAAGGGAAAGGAGATGCGATGAGCGAACCGGACTTCGAGCCCAAGGCTCACTTAGGACGAAACCCACTTAATTCCATCTCTCGTCACTCGTCATTGTGCGAAGCGTCCCGTCGGCGGCTTTGCCACTTTTCCTATTCCCTACTGCCTATTGCCTTCCTCTCTTAACATAAATTTTTATTTACCCTATTGACATGCTGCTTTAGTTTTGATAACATAAACGCGCGTTTATGTTAAACAATGGGATTTCCAAGAAGGAGGTACTCAATGGATCTGTTGGTCGTGTTGGTTATGATTGCAATCTTGCTGGTTCCAATTCTGCAGTTTGTGTTGATTGGTAAGTCAAACCGAATTTCGGAGCGACTTGAAAATCAGGAACAACTATTATTCCGAATATGGGCAGATCAGTTGGCACACAAGCAAGATCAAAAGGCAAGACAAAGCAAAGACGGAGAGACACAAATACAAGAAGATACCGATCACTCACAGGAGAAAGTGGACAGTATAACCAAGGTCAAGGAGGCAATAGCATCGCCTACAACAGGTGATTCGATTTCCGTTCTTCCTGTTGACCTTTGCGAACCAGCATCGGTAACAAAACCGAATCAAGAAACGGAATGCCCACCAGAAGCGGCAACCGAAGAAACACCATCTGCACCAGAAGAACAGACGCCACTTTCCTCTGTCGAATCGAGATTCTACGAAGAAGAAAAACAGAGCGAAAGCGCGCTCGATCTCTTCTTCTCACGTATTTCCAACTGGCTTTCCGTGTCAGGAGAGTTTGCACCGAAAGGGATGACTCGTGAATTCGCGTTCGTAACCAGATGGTTACTAAGAATCGGGATGTTGTTGATTGTTGCCAGTATCGCCTATTTTTTGAAGTTGTCGATCGACCGAGGTTGGGTTGGTCCCTCGCAGCGCGTCTTTGGAACTGTACTCTTTGGATTGGTAATGAGCGGGTATGGAGCATGGCTTATCCGTAGAACCAATTACGGTCCGATTGGTCATGCACTTGCCGCCATCGGTTTCGCCGCACTTTATCTTGGATTCGGAATGGCGCATCGGTACTTCAATCCGCCTGTAATCGCCTCTTCTACGACCACTTTCGTGATTCTGGCTGGGGTCACTGTATTCGGAACCGCACTTGCCGTCTTCCTGAATTCTTCTACAATCTCGCTGTTGAGTTTAATCGGCGGTTATCTCGTACCAATTTTGACCCAACACAATTCAGCATCGCCATCATTCCTCTACCTTTATCTCTCACTGCTCAATCTGGGAATCTTTGCTGTTGCTTGGATACGGCGGTGGAGTGTACTAAACTTCTTGGCAGCCTGTTCTGCGTACGCCATGTCGTTTCTATGTTACAATCGTTTTCCCCATGTCTCAGGATATGTGGTCAGTACATTGGTATTCCTATCCGTTATCCACACAATCTATCTGATATCCGTTCTTGTCTCTCAGAGTCGGCGTTACCGAGCCGCTCATGTGGTTGCCACTGACGTACTCGCTTGGTGTGGTCTGATACTCAATGCAATTCTAATGACGGGATGGACGGCAACACTACTGACAGACCATTATGGGAAAGAGAATGCCGGATGGATGTTGCTTGTCTTGTCTGTTCTCTACGCAGTACTAGCCAAAATTCAGATCATACGAGACAAGGAAAACCGAATCTGTTCCAATCTTTTGTTCTTGGTTTCCTTTGCACTTCTCTGGATGACACCGATGTTCTTCTTCGAGAATATCAGGTTGGCTCCATGCTGGTGCCTACTCTCCGTAGTAACCGCCATCGTCGCAAATCGAACTGACCAGGAATTACTACGCATTCTCGCGAGGGTCACGGCAGTATCGTGCGCCATCATCGCTCTTGTCAACTGGGGCGAGAATAACAACGGTAATTGCCTCGATACAAACTGGCTCATCGTATTAGGAATGGACATCATCCACTTTGGATGTGTACCGATTCTCTTCGCTTTTCTCGGTTACAATGAGAAATCTGTGAACTGGAAATACTTTATGAATGCTTGCGCGATTCTGACCGGATTCATTTTTCTCACGGCGGAAACAAGCAGACTGATGTGTCAGTACCTGCCTAGACATGAAGATGGCACAATCACAATGGTCTGGGGATTATACGCCTCCTCATTACTCACTGCAGGAATCATACACCGCGTGAAATCGCTCCGTGTTGTCGGACTTATCATACTGGGAATTTGTGTATGCAAACTCCTGCTTGTCGATACGGTACAACTGGACACGCCTTGGCGAGTCACACTCTTCGCAATCACGGGCGGATTACTGATCGCAGGTGCATCCTTGTACCTCAAGTACCGAAAAAGTTTTTCGGAGAACGAATAGGGGTATATTTTACTTCACCACACGTCATGTAAGTGTTGGAAAAACCACCCATCCTGTTTTAAACCACGTCCCCGGAAGAACCTGTTGTAAAACCTATTTGTCTGTCTCACGCAAAGTCCGCTAAGTCCACAAAGTAGTAATTCTAAAAGCAGAACTTCGCGAACTTGGCGTGAGATATATTTTGGGGGTTGTATTCAAGTTGTTCTGGTTGTTTCCAAAATCCTCTCGTGCGCATAAAATGGGTGAATTACGCAGATGCACCCACACCCAACTACCTAACCACCAAACCACCTAACCTTGAGCGTAGCGAACCGATTCCCCTACTGTTTACCTTCGATTTCCTGAAGCAGAGCCTTGAGATAACCATTGGCGAAGAGACGCCCCAACGTAAAATAGCCTGCTGTTCCTTCAGGCGTCAGCAAGCGATCCCCTTCCATTTCTGGCACATGGTCACCACGTAACGGCACATCGAGCCCTAGATTACGATAGAGACGCATCAATGCGAACTGATCCGTATCCCCTTGATCATGGAAAAGCTCTGTAAAATCTTCTTTCGTTCCCTCCACATCTCGCACATGGATATAGGCGATACGGTTACCGAAGTGTCGCACGGTTTCCTCCAGATCTACCCCCATCAGCTTGAAATTCGCCTGACAGAACGTAACGGCATTGCACGCGGAGGGATACAACCTATATGCTCGATCGTACGCCTCGACGCTTCCAAAAATACGAGCATAACCACCGAGTGTTGGCAGACACGGATCATCGGGATGCAACCCCATACGGATACCACACCGTTCAGCCGTGGGCATCACAGACCGAATGAAGTATTCGTAGTTCTCCCAAACTTGCCCTGCTGTAAGGCGTAACGGAATTTCTCCGTTCTGCGAACGATTTTTCCCAGGGACATCTGCCAGCGAGAAATAGGTTGCCTTCGCGCCCCCGCGTCCTTCACGAACACCTGTCCGTGTCCAACCAGTCCCAACCATGAAGTTGTAACAGAGCAACCTGATGCCCAATCGACTCATAGACTCCAGAAGCTCGCAATAGTGATTGAGCGTTTCCCGCCTGGAATCGCTAGAAAATCTTACATTTCCAGCTTCATCGGTAGTCCCGTACTCCTTTATCGGCGACATGTCAAACGGATCTCCCTCCAGCGCAACGACCGAGAGGCCTCGTTCCTTCAGTCGTTCGACAATGGCAGCGAGCGATTCCAAGCACCACGGATCTGGTATCCCCGTCAGTGCGGGGTTCACTTTCACGACAACCTCGGTGATTCCCATCTGGAGGCAAAGTTTCCAAAGAGGATGTGGTGTCGGCGGAACGAATTCAATCAATTTCATAGTAAGTCTCCTTGCCTATAACTTCGGGCCACCAGAGGCGGCAGTGACGAGTGAAGAGTGACGAGTGACGAGAGAAATTTCACGCGGAGACGCAGAGGTTCGCATAAGGCCGCAGAGAATGGAGAGGGGCAACGTCCTCGTTGCCTGAAATGGGGAGGGTGCGCTTGTCGTGACCATTTGTTCCTTCTAACCTTGTCGAAAGTTATCCCCCATGAACGTTCCCACGTGCGGCGCGGGCGGTGCGCTTGCCTATAACTTCGCTTCGCGAAGTAGTGACGAGTGAAGAGTGACGAGTGACGAGATGTGGTGGCTTTCCAAGTTATTTCCCATGAATGTTCCCGCGCGGGCAGCGAGCTTGCCAATCTAACGGTTATCAATCTCTCTCCTGTGCGAGCGATTTGCCGTCCGCTTCGGAAAGTGATGTCGCTTCCATCGGCAGTCGAGGCGGCAAAGTCACCCCCCGCAACCCCGTCAGGAACTTTGATAAGTGCAGGGAAGTCCTTCAGTTCCTCCGTACACTCGTAGCCCGAAAACATAAGATGACAGTTTCGTTCTTCTCCACCGAAAAGATTTTGATTTCCAAGAATGGCTGTCAAGATGACAACCGAAACGTAAAGCCTTGTTGTTGTCATGATAATTATTTCTCAACTCCAATGTCACGAAATTTCATTTTTCAAATTTCGTGACATTTCGATTCGACAACTAACTCTCTCCCTTGTTACGGTTGTTGATGTTCTTTGCTGAGGATCGGCGGATTCGAATAGTGGCGGCGCATGACTTCCTGCGCGGGCTTGCCGCGTACCGTGAAACCCTTGTCGCCCGCAGGGTCGTCCTTGAACTGCGGACGGTTGTTCTGCTCGTCCCACTTCCACCACATAAATCCGATGCACCAAGGCTCCTTGCCGAACACCGTAAACGCCGCATCCATGTAGTCCGCCTGCTCTTTGCCGTCGTACCCGCCGTTACCCGCCCACCCCGCAGGAGACTTCGCCGCACCGTGTGTGGATGTGCATCCGATTTCGCCGAAGAGAACCTTGCCACCCCTCGCGGCGGCTATCTTGCGCATGGCAGGGAGGTTCTTCTCAAATCCCTTCATCATGGCCTCCTTGCCCGCACCCGGAGGGGTGTTCGGCGACGGATAGCAACTGATGGATATGAAATCCAACTCGTCGAGCCAGTTGCCGCGTTTCGTCAGCGTATCCATGGCACGAAGCGTGTGACAACTTGTGACCGGTCCCTTGTACACCTCGCGTACAGCTGCCACAACAGAACGCCAGCTCGTATCAAAGTACATCAGATTGTCAATCTCGCTGTCGATACAGAATGCCTCGCACTTTGTCCGCTGCGCGATTTTTGCGTAGTAACGTGAACGCTTGCGCATGGAGTCGAACCACTTTGCGTAATGAGTGTCCTGCTTTCCGGGAATGCGATCTATCGGCTTGGGGAAACGAATGTGCAACCGGTCAAGCCCGTCCTGTGACTCCTCCATCGGTCTCAGGCACACCTTCATGCCCTTCGAGTGGATGTAGTCGATGATATCTGCAAGCTCCAGGTCACCGGGACTGTCGGCGAAGTCACGGTACTGGAGCGTGGAGCACCACGTCTCCTGATAGACGGTCGCGATCACCGTGACCCACTTCACGCCAGTCTTGGACATTTCATCGACCTCGTCGCGCGCGGCCTGCGATTCGTAGTAACCCTCGCGCGCATAGAACCCGAAGTTCACACCGCACATGAACTCGCCTTCAAACGCCAGACGTATGTCCGCCGCCACCGCACTTACCGCAACCATCGTCGCGCAGATGATTGTCTTTGCTTTCATCGATTTCTCCGTTTCTGCGTATCACTTCCATTATTGTACGAACAAGAGTGTTCCCGCGGGATTGACTTCGAGGACCAGATTGCCGTCGGCATTGACGGAAAGACGCTCGGATTTCGCCCAAACTGGCACATCGGAGGAAAGCGTGACGGACACACCCTCAGCATTGAATCCTCCGCAAGCGGTGAGGACGTACGTGCCGGCGACAGATGCCATGTACCGTCATGTTCACGCAGAAGTGAGAAGTTCTTGAGGTGCATGTCGGAGTTGCCGATGAGGAACGCGAAGAACACGATCTCGTAGAAGCGCACAACGTCCTGTCCTGCCGCCGTCGCATACCGTCGCATCGCATGGGCTATTTGCTCATGCGAGCCATAGTATTTTCTCGAAGTTCGCCTATCGGTCAACTGACAGAAATCCACCATATGCTTTGTGTTGTCCTCGCGATTCAGACGGCGCGTACGATATGCCGTCATGCCGTTCGCAAGACGAACTAGGCCAAACGCCGCCGTGTCTATTCCGCATAAACGCGCAAGTGTCATCGCGAACCTCCGTTAACATGGCGAGTCACGCACGCCGCAATCCGCCGGTAGGGTGCCACCAGTCATGGCATCGGCGGGACGCCCATCACGAATGCGCACTTTGAGGACCGCAGCGGAATCTCGTAGCGTCCGTCCGCGCTCCGCGTGGCCTTCACCTCCCCGTCGGGTCCGACCACGCGGACCCGATAGGCCGTGCGGAAGCTGACGACCCGGTCCGCGGGATGCTCGTCCCAGGGATCGTCCGCCGCGAACACGAGAATCGCGCGTTCGCGTCCCGTTCCGTTCCGCGGCACGAACTCGCCCACCACGAGCGGCAGACCGTCGGTGCCCCG
>JAFYDR010000114.1 GCA_017544725.1 Kiritimatiellia bacterium | reverse complement strand
TCCGTTGCGGGGGAAATGGTGTCTTCGGATGCGTTTGACGACTCGAAGTGGATGCCCGCGAAGGTGCCTGGGACGGTGCTTCGGGCATTGGTGGACAACGGAGCCCTGCCTGATCCATACTTTGGACTCAACAACAAGAAGGAGCTTGGGCTTATCCCGGATTTGAATGTCGCAGGCCGCGATTTTTACACGGCATGGTTTAGGAAGGTTGTAGATATACCGGCGAGTTGGAAGGACCGCCAGGTCTGGATTCGTCCCGAAGGGATCAATTATCGGAGTGAGATTTGGTTGAACGGACGGTTAGTGACGTGTACTGCCGGAATGTTTGCCAGAAATGCGATCAATGTCACGCAATTTGTCAAGGTCGGAGAGAGGAACGTCTTGGCGGTCAAGGTGTTTCCCGTCGACCATCCAGGAACCACCATGCAGAAGGTCTGGGCGCCGAACGAGTGGGGCAATGGCGGAGATGGGGCAATTGGACGTGATGTCACAATGTTGATGTCCGCTGGATGGGATTTTACCTTCAATGACGGTATTCGCGATCGGAACTGCGGCATTTGGAAAGACATTGTGTTCTTCGAGACCGGGACAATCCGTCTGGATGCACCGTTTGTGAAAACGAAACTCAACGACGATTGCTCGGAGGCCAGACTTGAAATAGAGGTTGACGTCCAGAATGCAACTGACAGCAAACCGGCGAAGGGGGTTCTCGCGGTCGAAATTCGCGATGCTGGGATTACACTCGACCGCGAGATATCGCTTGTCCGTGGTGAACGTCGGACGGAGCGTTTCTTAGCCACGGTGAAGGCACCGCGGTTGTGGTGGCCACGCAACAAGGGCCGCGCCGAGCTTTACGATGCAAAAGTCTCTGTGGCCGGTTCACATGCAATCTCGTTTAGGTTTGGCATCCGCGAGGCGTATTCCGATCAATCAGGGAAGGACGGCGCGCGTCAGTTCTGGATCAACCGCAGAAGAATTGCCATCCGCGGGACCAATTGGATTCCGGAGGCCATGTTGAAATCTGATGATGCGCGAATGGAAGCGGAGATTCGTCTGCTGGCGGAGTCCGGTGTTAATCTCGTACGCCTTTGGGGTGGCGGAATCGTCGAGTCTGACCGTTTCTATGAGCTTTGCGATGAATATGGGTTGCTCGTGTGGCAGGAGTTCTGGATGACCGGTGACACTGCTCATCCAGATGACCAAGATCTGTATCTTTCTAATGTCGCCGCAGCTGTCAAGCGCATTCGGATGCATCCGTCACTTTGCCATTATGTCGCGTCCAACGAATCAACGATGGTTGGTGGAACAAAGGAGTTGGTCGAACGTCTGGACGGGACGCGAAGCTTCCAGATGCAGTCCGAATGCGACGGCGTGCATGATGGGAGTCCGTATAAGGTCGTCAATCCGATGCGCTATTATGAGGACACGGCATCCGACCGCGGCAGTCGCGCCTATGGATTTAATCCTGAATACGGAACGTGTGCGTTGCCGGATGCGGAGTACCTGCGTTCGTTCATGCCGGAGTCGTTGCTTTGGCCGATTGACCGGGAGGCGTGGAAATACCGCGAGGGCGGTGGATTCGACGACATGACTACAGTGCATGATGCGATGGTCCGCGCCTATGGGGAGCCGAAGACATTGGGCGATTACTGTCGCCAGTCCGAAGCGGTCGATGCGATGAATCATCGGGCGCTTTGGGAGAGTTGGAACCGTGCGTTTTCGAAACGGCAGGCAACTGGGGTCTTGTTCTGGTATGCTAATACGCCGATACCAAAAATCGGGTCGCATGCCTGGGATCATTCGCTTGGACTCACGTCTGCGTTCTTTGCGCAGAAAAGCGCCCTTGCACCGTTGCACGCGCAGTTCGACTATCTAGACAACATGGTGTCGGTCATGAACGACGAGCCCAGTGCGAGGACTGCGGAACTTGTGGCCGAAGTATATGATATCTATTCACGGCGCATTTCAATTAGGAAGCAAGCAGTTGTCGCGCCGGCCGAGTGCTGTACGGATCTCTTCGTGCTTGAAATTCCGGATCGGATTACGCCCGTCCACTTCATACGTTTGTCTATTCTTGAGGGCGGCAAAGAAATCGACTCGACAGTCTATTGGCGCTCAAGTAGTCGTTATACGGGGCCGAAGAACATGGATGGTCCGACAACTGCTGGTTTCGCTTCGCTTGGAACCTTGCCGAAGGCCAATATTGAGGTAATGGCTGTTCAGCGAGAAAAAGG
>JAFYDR010000113.1 GCA_017544725.1 Kiritimatiellia bacterium | reverse complement strand
GTGGATGCTGACAGGCAACCCCCAGTCGTCCGCCAAGGCGAACTGCGCTTCGAAGAGTGGAGCCTGCGCCGATACCGTACCGGGTTGCCAGTGCAGGTCGATGCCGATTTCTCCAATGCACGCCAGCGGCGGATTCCGTTCGTCGGCACGGAACTCGCGCAAAAAGGCACATGCGGAATCGGGTGTCAGGCTATCGGCCTGCGAGTAATCAAAACCCAACGAAAGCAGCGCGACATCGGGTGCGCTACGGGCAGCGAGAATCGCGCCACGGTTTGCATCCGGATCGCATCCCATCGCCAGCACTTTCGTCACACCCGCCTCACGCGCCCGGTCCAGTTGTCCACGGACAACTTGTCCGTCCGTTCCGAAGTGGCAATGCGTGTCGAAGCACGCGCGGCTCGCTACCACTGGTGATCTCCCGACTGGACTTCCACCCAGCGCTTTTGGGAGTCCACCCACACTCGTGCGGAGACGCCGCCGGGAATCGTCACCTTCATACGGATGACGCGGTTTGAATCCTGTTGCCACGACATCTTGACAGGACCGTAGGGCGTTCTATAGTAGCCCTTCGCCCATGTCACGCCCGCCACAGCCTCGGGATGGATAATCACGCGATTCGCGCCAATGGCGTCAGGGGCAATCTCGATCCCTAGCAGATGCTTCATCATCCACTCGTCCACCGAACCAAACATCGGATGGTTGTTGCTGTAAATATTGTCGGATTCCTTCCAAGTCTCCCATAGGGTAGTCGCGCTATTCGCAAGCATGTGCAACCATCCGGGGAATTCGCGGCGGGCAACCATCTTTCCCGCGATTTCCGAACGATTTTCTCGGCTCAGTAGCTCCAGCAGGAATTTGGTTGCAAAGATTCCCGTCGTAATCCCGTACTGGTGTGCCTCGATGTTCCGTTCCAGAATCTCCAACGCCTCTTTGCGTTCGCTATCGGGAAGCAGCCCCAAGGCCAGACCGAATGCCTGTTCCGACTGCGTTCCCTTGCCAACCAATGCACCCTTCGTGTACTTCTTGAGGAACGCCAAGCGAATCTGATCAGCCAGCAGATTGAACTCACCCGCATCATCCGTACGTCCGAGCAGTTTTGCGAACCGTGCGGTCAGCATTACGAACTGGTAGTAGTGCGCGGTTGCGGTCAAACCTGTATCCGGCTTCTCAAGTGCCTCGTGGTCGCCGATGCAGTGCGGCAACAGATTGTCTGGATATTTCGAGCGCAGAATCCGCACCTGCCGTGCGCAGACGGGATAGAAGGCGAGAGCCTGTTCATCGCCGTAGTAGCGAACGAGTTCATTCAACATGACAGGAAATCCGATCGCCCAGCCGATCGGTCCGGAAATCCCGCCGTATCCACGGTCATGGATGCCGACATACGGTGCCGTCTCCGTCAGGAGTCCGCCCTCTTCCGCCTCGTCCGCGAAGTCCTGCATCGTCTTCAGGTAGAAGGTGCGCATATCGAAGTTCATCAGGAACGACTCGGTTGTCGCGGCGATGTCTCCGCCGTACCCGAACCGTTCGCGTCCGGGACAATCCGACTGCACTCCGAAAATGTTGCTCAAAAACGATTGGCGACAAATCGCATGGAGCTGATTCAGTTCGGGACTCGAACAGGTGAACTCGCTCACGTCCCGCACATCGGAGGCGATCGTTGTGCGCACCGCTTGTTGAGGAGTCAGCAACTCCGGCAAGCCCTCAACCTGTACGTAACGGAAGGCGTGCCAGCAGAACTGCGGTGCGAAGATCTCGTCGCCCTTCCCGCTTCGAATGTAGGTGTCATGCTCCAGCGCAATATCTGGCGCACCGGGACCTCCCGCGCCCTTCGCTTTAATCTGCCCACAGACCACCGTCATCGGGTTCACCGAACCGTCCCCGTTGAGACGTTCGCCATAGAGGAATGTAATCTTCTCGCCGGCTACACCCTTGCCCAGCATGAACTCGGCAATGCCCGCGCTGTTGGATCCAAAGTCGATCACCTGTACGGAACCTTTGCGCAACCAGCTACTCGTACCGGGGACAGGCGCGAACGGACGCAAGGCGGGCGCATTCCGCGGCTGCCGTTTCCCCGACGTCCCCGTCATCGTAACCGCCGGTTTCCATGTGGCGTCGTCAAATCCGGGAAGCTGCCACCCGCCCAGTTCCCGACGCGCATCATAGACCACCCCTAGATAAATGCTGTTGCGGACAACAGGTCCCTCCGTCATTTTCCAGCTCGTGTCCGAAACAATCTCGTCCGACGAGTTGCCATCCCCGTCCGCCAAGCGAAGATGCAACTGGAAACAGGGGCGTCCCACCGTCAGGGCGTTCCTTAGATTGATATGACGCCACATCCGGAGCGGAAGGGGATTGTACCATCCATTCCCCAGTTCGACAGTCACTACGTTCTCGCCATCGCGCAACCATTTCGTCACGTCGTACGAATCCACCAGAATACGTTTCCCGACCGGCGTCCAAAGAGGCATCAGCGAGGTTTCGCTCACCTGTCGCCCGTTTACCGAGAGACTGTAATAGCCCAGACAGGCGATTTGGAGAACGGCACTGGAAACGGCGGAACTCCGCTTCACCTCAAAGGTTTTGCGGAAGAGCGGCGCAGGATCGTCACGATAGAAATCCTCGTCCTTCTGCGGCAGTGGCTTCCCATCGCCAATCCACTGTAAGGACTGCCAATCTACAGGTGGCACGTCAATCGATGCCGCCTGTTCCGACGACCGCTGACTCGACACGCATCCAGTAACCAGCGCAAGCAATCCAGCCATCCCCAAAAACGCCAAACGTTTCATACTCTCTCCCATCCTTATCGAACGGCGGAAATCGGTATTTCCCGCCTAACCGAAACCAGTATAGCAAATCGAAAAGCCTCTGCCTAGAACTTCGTGTGCGGCGGTTAGGTAGTTAGGTGGTTAGGTGATTCGATAGTTGGGTGGTTGGGTGGTTCGGTAGTTGGGTGGTTAATCCAGTGCCCGTGCCGCACACGGGACGTTCATGGAAATAACTTTTGGAAAGCCCTTTCATGGCAAAACGGACGCGATGGAGTGCGTCCCTCCCGTTCGATTGCATTCGATAGCAATCGATAGCTACCGATGACAAGCGACAAACGACATGCGACACGCAACCTTCATTCTTCATTTTTCTCTTTTCACGGCTTTGCCACCTCCCCTACTGCCTGTTCCCTATTGCCTATTTTCACGGGTTCCCCTACCACCCGTAAATTCGCATTGAAAGAGAGCTTTTGTTAGTGGTAGAATGGACGTGCAGTTTACCGGTAGAGCCGGTAACGGGGATTCTGAAAAAGGAGCTGTCTATGAAGAAAGTATTGGGCATCTGTTCTCTTGCGTGTACAGTCGCGGCCTTGTCCGCTTTCGCAGCCGGGAACGAATTGAATTGGAGAAAGTTCTGCTACGAGCCGTCCACTCCTGTCTTGAGCGAGACGAATGCCACGCCGAGTGAAGCGTTGCAGGGACGTGTCGCGGCACTGGAACGAATCACGCCGGCGAACGCAAAAGGCGAACCGACCAATCTGTGGAAGGCAACCGCCTGGCGTAACGAACGGGTGCACGGTCAGTTCGTGGTCTGGTCGGATGTCGACATTCCGCAACTGCGATGTGCCATCTCTCCGCTGAAGACCGCCGATGGCAAGACGCTCCCTTCTGATTGCGTCTCTACCCGTTTCGTGCGTTACGTGCTTGCGAGAGGCGCGTTGGTCGGGGACATTCTGGACACGGCGAAGGAAGTCGATTTGCCGAAAAACGGTTTCCGTCCCATTTGGCTGACCGTCTCCGTGCCTGATGAGGTAGCTCCTGGACTCTACAAGGGAACGCTGACCGTCATCGGTGCAGGCAAGAAGACCATCTCGTTCTCGCTGGAGCTGAACGTGCTGCAGGCGACATTGCCCGCCCCGAAATACTGGACGTTCTTCCTCGACCTTTGGCAGCACCCGTGGGCGATCGCCCGTTACCACGGTGTAGAACCGTTCTCACCGGCACATTATCGGTTGATGGAACCGATCCTGCGCGAACTGGCGAACGCGGGTCAGAAGGTGTTGACCACGACCTTGACGGATGCGCCGTGGAACCACCAGAACTTCGACCTCTACTACACGATGATCAAGCATCTGAAGCAGCCGGACGGCACGTGGAAGTTTGACTACTCCATCTTCGACCAGTACGTGACGTTCGGACGGAAGTTGGGAATCGGTCCGCAAATCCACTGCTATACCCTTGCTCCGTGGGGCGGCAATGTGACCTACATCGATGTTGCGACCGGTGACCTCGTAAAGCAGAGTGTCGCTCTTGGCTCACCAAAATATGAGGCGTACTGGGGTGATTTCCTGCGCGACTTCCAGAAGCATCTGGAAGAAAAAGGTTGGGTGAACGATGTCTATCTCGCAATGGACGAGCGGGGGCTGGAAGAGATGAAGGCCACCTACAACTGTCTAATGAAGTATTCCCCCAAGCTGAAGATCGCCATGCCCGGCAACAAGCCGCCGAGCCAGTTGAAGGGGGTCGAACTGCAGAATTACTGCCAGTACATCGCCAACCTCAATCCCGAGTTTCTAGCGGAGGCACAGGAACGTCGTACTCGCGGTATGGTGACCACCACATACGTCTGTTGCGGTCCCGGGCGACCGAACACCTTCACTGCCAGCCCCACCCCGGAACAGGTCTGGCTGCCGCTTTACATCTCCGCCGTTAAGCTCGACGGACTGCTCCGCTGGGCGTTCACGAACTGGCCGCGCGATCCGCTTTACGATTCCAGTTTCGGGAACTGGACGCCGGGCGACACCTTCCTGGTCTATCCCGGTCCCCGCGCCGCTGTTCGCTGGGA
Source organism: Kiritimatiellia bacterium (assembly GCA_017544725.1). GTDB lineage: Bacteria > Verrucomicrobiota > Kiritimatiellia > RFP12 > UBA1067 > RGIG8368. The sequence continues at coordinate 7,104 of JAFYDR010000113.1, read as the reverse complement.
AATGCTCCGCGACGGAATCGAGGAGAATGAAAAGATCCGTGCGTTGCGCCGTGCCGGTGCAGACATGACCGCCGTCGATGCCATGCTCGCAACCTTTGATTTCAAGAAAGACTGCAAGTCAAGCGCCGACGCGCTCCGCGACCAAGTCCAGAAGACGCGCGACGCGATTGAGACTGCCGCACGTACGGTCAAGGATGCGGGATTCGTCTCGGTCTTCAACGGCAAGGATCTCTCCGGCTGGGTCGGCATCACCGATGCCCACACTGTCGAGAACGGTCTGCTCTGTACCACACCCAAGGCACACGGGAATATCGTCCTTGCGCGTCCGTACACGAACTTCATCTTCCGCTTCGAGTTCCAGTTGACGAAAGGCTCGAACAATGGCGTAATCATTCGCGGCAATGCCCCGCAGGATTACAACTTCGAGGTGCAGTTGCTGGACGATGATGACGACCAGTACAAGAATCTGGAGAACTACCAGTACAACGGTTCGCTGTACGGCGTCTGCGCGGCGCAGCGCGGTACGCTCAAACCGCTCGGCGAGTGGAACGAAATGGAAATCCGTGTGGACGGCTCCCGCTTCACCGTAGTGCAGAACGGGGTCAAGATCACCGATTGCGACATCGCCGGCATGACAGAGCTGCTGGACAAGAGCAAGCGTCCCGGATTCCGGAATGCCAGCGGATTCCTCGGACTCATGGCTCACAGTTCGGTTGTCCGTTTCCGCAACCTGCGCGTGAAGGAACTGTAACGGTCTTACGCGATTGATTCAACAGAAAGGAAGTATCAGATGAAGTACGCAATTCTCTCTGCCGGATTGGCAATACTCATGCAAACGGTCTGCTCCGCAGCTTCCGAAATCCCGCCGTTGCTGACCTGTTCGGACGGAACGCAAGTGACGACCAAAGAACAGTGGGAGACCAAGCGTCGCCCGGAGCTGCTGGAACTCTTCCGTTCACAGGTGTACGGACGCAATCTCGTGGAACGTCCCGACACGCTCACGTTCGCCAGCGACGCACCGGACGAAGTGATGCTGGACGGAAAGGCAATCCGGAAACTAGTCAAGATCTCCTACAAGGGTCCGGGTGGAACTGGAGAAATCCATCTCCGCGCATTCATTCCGAAACAGGAGAAACCGGCTGCCGCCTTTTTGCTGATCTGCAATCGCCCCGCCGACAAAAACCTCGACGTCACCCGCACGATCAAAAGCGAGTTCTGGCCCGTCGAACGAATCATCGAACGGGGTTATGCGGCACTTGCCTTCTGGAACGGGGATGTCGCGCCGGACAAGTTCAACGGCTTCACCAATGGTCTTTATCAGGTCTTCCAACCGGATGTCTCGAAACGGACGCCCGAGAGCGGAGGTGCGATCTCTGCGTGGGCATGGGGCGCAAGCCGCGTGATGGACTGGATTGAAACAGAGCCGTTGCTGGATGCGAAACACGTTGCGGTGGTAGGACACTCTCGCGGCGGAAAAACCGCGCTCTGGTGTGCGGCGCAAGACCAGCGCTTCGCGATGGGATGCTCCAATGATTCGGGATGTACCGGTGCGAAACTGAATCGCAGTTCCTCACCGAAATCGGAACACATCGCGCAGATCACCAAGGGATTCCGCCATTGGTTCTGCCGCAACTACGACAAGTACGCGAACAACGAAGATGCCCTGCCGATCGACCAACACCAGCTGCTGGCTTTGATTGCGCCACGAATCTGCTGCGTTGGTTCAGCCTCGAAAGACGCGTGGGCAGGACCGGCAAGCGAATTCGAGTCGTGCAAGCTCGCCTCCCCTGCTTGGGAACTCTATGGACTCACCGGCGTTTCCGGCTATATCTTCCCGTTGCCCAACAAAAGCGTTTCCGGCGGGTATGTCGATTACCACCTTCGGGAAGGCGGTCACAACCTCAACGAATTCGACTGGAACCACTACATGGACGTGGCTGACCGTTTTTGGAAGTAAGTGCTTGCCTGTCACTGCTTCGCCGCGCGAAGCAGTGACAGGCGAAGAAGCCGCCAGCTGAGAAGCGGAGATGCTGAAAAGCAAGTCTCAAAAGGCGGCAATGATAAGTGACGAGATGAGGCTGCGTGTCGCATGACGTTTGTCGTGTGTCATTGGTAGCTATTGATTGCTATCGAATGCAATCGAACAGGATGGTCGCGCTTGTCACGACCGTTTGGCCATGAAAGAACTTCCAAGTTATTCCCATGAACATTCCCGCGCCCGGTACGGGCGGCGGGCTAACAACTACGAGTGACGATGATGAGACGATGGATTGTGATTTGTGCCGTCTTGTGTTCGGCTGTTGCGTACGTCTGCGGCACCGACGGAACCGCCGTGATCACGTCAACGAACAGCATGGTTCGGACTCTTCCCTTAACCGCAACAGTCCAGCAAGACGGCGGTCTACGCGTCACGGTAAAGGCTGCCGACGTGCAGGACGCGAAGTGGGTCGATATCATGCTGGGATGCGCCGAAGCTCGGAAGGGGGATTCCGGATTCTGGTTGAGCCAACGCGGTCTGCTCGGATTGTTCACGCGGGATTCCGGCGAGTGGACGTGTGTCCGCAATTGGGTGACTCTCCCCTACTATGCGATGCAGACGCCGCGCGGCTCATTCCTCGCCGTAGCGGAGGGAATGCGCTTCGAGTTCGATATCCGGCTGACAGTCCAAAACGGAATCTACCGAATGTTTCCACGCTGGCGAATCTCCGATACGGGAATCGGTGCCTACGAGGATATGAGCATCGTTTTCTATCAGCTACCGGACAAAGCTGACTACAACGATATGGCAAAGGCTTTTCGTCGCTACAAAGAGGCTCGTGATTCGGAAATCAAACCGCTGAAGGAACGAATCAAGACACGTCCTCACTTGGCGAAACTCGCGCGGTCTATCGCCGTACGTCAGCAATGCGCCGCAAAGCCGTTCCGGCGTCCGCAAGACGCGATCGACTTCACGCCAGAAACGGAACACCCCGTGCGGTGTATCTCTTCTTTCGACCAGACACTCGCAAATCTACGGCAACTGAAATCGCTCGGTGTGGATGAAGTGGCGATGTGCGTCGCGGGATGGCAGACAGGCGGGTACGACGGTCGTGCCCCCGCCGTCTTCCCCGTTGCGCCGGAAGCGGGAGGTGAGGACGGGCTTCGCCGACTTATTGCGGGGGCAAAGGAACTCGGATACCTCATCGATGCGCAGGACAATTACTCGGACTGTTATACCGTCTCGCCTCTCTGGGACAACGGGAACATCGCCTGTCTCGGGCTGAACGGGAAACTCGACACGAATGGTGCCTGGTGCGGCGGAAGGGCCTATAACCTCTGCCTGAAAAACGCATGGGAGAAGCAGGGCTTTATGCCTCGCGATCTGAAGCGCACGGCAGAGCTTGGATTCTGGGGTGCACACTATATCGACGTATTCACCGCCGCATTCCCCTACCGTTGCCTCAATCCCGCACACGCCGCCAACCGCAACGAGCAGATGCGGTACCAGATCCAAGCGGCAAAGTTATGCCGGGAACGCTTTGGAGGCTTCTCGAGCGAATGTTGCTACGACCATTTGGTCGGCTATTTAGATTACATCAACTACGCGACACCGCAAATGCGTTCGCTTCGCAAACAACTTGACGAAGGCAAGAAGCCGTTGGTAGATAAGGTCGTACCGTTTTGGGAACTGGCATTCCACGATGTGGTACTCTCCAATCCAGACAAGGTGACACAGGAGGTGTTGTCCCAACGCGACAACCTAATCCTCGTCGAATTCGGCGGACGTCCAATCTTCTACCATCTTGGAAAGGACAACATACACGGCATCCTTGCCGCCTATCAGCAATTCAAAAAATTGCGCCACCTCCAGCTGGAGGAGATGACGCGCCACGATGAACTGTCGCAGGGATTCGTCCGCGTCCGTTACGGGAACGGCGAGTCGATTTATGTCAACCACACGAACAAGCCCCAGGCCGCAGACGGAATCACCGTCCCGCCACAGGATTTCAAGCTCGTTTCGGCAACGGATGCCAAACAGAACACGTTGAAGTAAACCAACCAGAAAGGAACATTCGATGGAACTCACAGTCGTCAATAAACTCGGTCGTGGAATCCTCGTCCCTGCCTTTGCTTTTCCCGTTTTTCTGTCGTTGACCGCAGGAGGAGCGGAACGCTTCACGGCTGAAAGCGAGGGCGGGAAACCGAAACCGGCGACGGTATCAGTCGATTTCTCAGTGGACTGTGGCGCAGTCAAACCGATGAACGCCGTCAACAATGGTCCGGTGGGAGACGGGACCTCGCGCCATGAAAATTTCACCGTGTTCAAAGCCGCACGAATCCCGTTTGCAAGAACGCACGACACCTCCGAATACATTGTGTACGGAGGCGACCACGCGGTCGATATCTCGGCGGTCTTTCCCAATTTCGACGCGGACGAGAACGATCCGAAGAGTTACGACTTCGCCGTAACCGACAAATATCTGCGTGAGATGCGTGCGGCGGGAACGGAACCGTTCTATCGACTCGGACAACGCATCGAACACGCGGCGAAACGCTACCACGTATATCCACCCAAAGACTTCGCAAAGTGGGCGCGCATTTGCGAACACGTCATCCGCCACTACAACCAAGGTTGGGCAGAAGGTTTCCACTGGAACATCCGTTACTGGGAAATCTGGAACGAGCCAGACATCGACGCGGACTGGGAAAAGACAAAACAGCAACCGCGAATGTGGGGTGGAACGAAGGAGCAGTTCTTCCAATTCTACGAGACGGCAGCGAAGCACCTCAAGTCCAAGTTCCCCGAACTCAAGATCGGAGGCCCCGCTGTCACGGGCGGGAGGTTCGGTTGGTGCGAAGAATTCCTCAAGTACCAGCATGACCATGAAACCCCGATGGATTTCTTCTCCTGGCACATCTACACAGTAGATCCGACCGAAATGGCAACCCGTGCAAAACGCTACCGCGAGTTAATGACGAAATACGGATACGGCGACAAGGAATCGATCCTCAACGAATGGAACTATGTGCGGGGATGGGGTACGCAATATCATCATTCCATCTGCCAGCTGGCAGCCCAGAAGGGAGGTGCCTTCACCGCCGCAGCCATGATCGCCTGTCAATCCGCCCCGGTTGACATGCTCATGTACTATGATGCAAAGCCGGATGCCCACTTCAACGGAATGTTCGACAAAACAACCCTCATGCCTCTCCATCCCTACTACGCGATCTACGCATGGGGAAAAATGGCCGCTGGTTGCGACCGCTCGGTACAGGCTTTCGCCGATATCCCCGACATTTACGTGGCAGCGGCACGCGGGGTATCTGGCAGACGCGCGTTATTCCTCGCCCGGTATTCGGACGACGACAACTTCTCGATGAATCGTACCGTTACCATCCGACTCGCGAACGGCGTATTCCCGCCAGAAGTAACCGCGCATATCTCCGACAGTTCGCGCCTATACACGGGAACTTCTCTGTTTCCCAAATCACCGACGGAACTGACCTTCGACATGGAACCGAAGTCATTCCTCCTCCTTGAATTTGCCGAACCGCCCCCACCTCCGTCCGACACCTTCATTACTGCGACATTCAACATCCGTATTGACGTGGACAAGGGGGAAAACGCTTGGCAGGCGCGACAACCGCGCGTGGCACAAGTGGTGAAAGACGGAAACTTCGACCTCATCGGGATTCAGGAGGTGACAGAAACGATGTGGAAGGATTTCGTCGCGTTGTTTCCCGACTACGAGATTTCAGATGGTCCTGAGAAACAAGGTCCAAACCCGATCCTGTACCGTCCCCAACTCTTCGAGCGCATCGACTCTGGGCGCTTCGCACTTTCGGAACGCCCGGATGATTTCACCGCTCTCACCTGGGGGTCGTCCAGCGTCCGTGTCTGCCAATGGGCGCTACTGAAACACAAACGGAGTGGACGGCTCATCCGCGTGTTCAATCAACATCCCGACTGGAAGAGTCAAGAGTCCCGCTCCAAGGGAATGGCATTGGTTCTCGAAAAGGCGAAAGCCGCTTTGGTTGCCGGGGAACTCGTGATTATGACCGATGACATGAACGACATGGAAGGTGGCGTCTTCTCTTCCTATTCGCCATTCGACCCAAACCACCCGGTCGGCGAATCAATCGTATTTGCGAAAGCCGTGTTGCGTGATGCGTTCGAGGCAACCGAGACGCCGCGCACAGGACCGCGTTACTCGTCGCATGGATACCGCTCGACAGCTGACAGCCGACTGGACTATATCTTCGTCTCAGACGATTTCCGCGTCTTGACCTACCGAACGCACAACGACAGACCGAACGGCAAGTTCCCCTCCGACCATGATGCCGTCTCCGCCCGAATCGGAATCGTGCCGAAGAAGTGAGAAGTATCTGAAGCGATGTGCTGACCGGTTGGTCCGCGCACCTCTTTCAGTTGTTCTGGTTGTTTCCCAGATCCCTTCGTGCGCATGAGATGGGCGAGGTAATTGCAAAACCAAAAAATATATCTCACGCAAAGTTCACAAAGGGCGCGAAGTTCTGCTTGGGCGCATCAGCGTTTTTAGCCGCCTGTTCAACAGAAAACAACAACTTCGCTGCGCGAAGTAGTGACGAATAACGAGTGAAGGGAGGGGCAACGTCCTCGTTGCCTAGCTTAACGCGCTTACCCAGCTTACCCGGCTAGCGGCGCAACCACCCTGCGTAACCGACGATGCCCTCGTCGTCGAGAGGCGTAAGTCGCCCTATGTCGCCGCTACGCGGCTTTGTCGGCATTTGTTGATGGAGCGGGGGTTGCCACTTCGCTTCACCCCCGCCTGTGTTTGTGTTGCCGCTATGCGGCATTTGGGATGGTCACACCTGTCGAGGCCGTTTTGCCCTGAAAGGGCGTTAATGATACAGACGGGGGTGAGCGAAGCGTGACCCCCGGTGGTACGCCCCGTATCCGCCTAGCCCTGAAGGGGCGGCAGAACAATCTAACGCAATTCGCCATGCCACGCCGCATTCTGTCGCCCCTTCAGGGCTAACGTGCTTTTGTTTGATTCCGGGGGCTGCGCTACGCTTGCCCCCGTCTGTGTACTGTTGCCCCTTCGGGGCTTGCGAAAGTTATTCCCATGAACGTTCCAGTGCGCG
>JAFYDR010000112.1 GCA_017544725.1 Kiritimatiellia bacterium | reverse complement strand
GATTGCAATCGAAAGCATTCGAATGCTTTCGATTGCAATCGAGTGCTTTCGAAAAAACGCGAGGTGCAACATCTTCTGCCTAAACTTAACACGCTTACCCTGCCTAACACGCTTATCCAGCTTAACGAGCTGGCGGCGTTAGCCGCCTTGGGAGGGGCAACGTCCTCGTAGCCCAACTTAACGCTATCATGCCTAACTGGCTGGCGGCGTTAGCCACACTGCGTAACGACGACGTCCACGTTGTCGAAGCCGACAGAATTTGAGATTGCATGGTTACGGAAGCCCTGAAAGGGCGTTAACTATATAGACGGGGGTGAGCGAAGCGTGACCCCCGGTGGTACGCCCCGAATCCGCCAAGCCCTGAAGGGGTGGCAGAACAATCTACCGCCGCTCGTCATGCAATGCCGCCTTTTGTCGCCCTTTCAGGGTTATCATGCCTTTGCTTGATTTCGGGGGCTGCGCTATGCTTGCCCCCGTCTGTGTACCTTCGCCCCTTCGGGACTTATTGAAAGTTATTCCCCTCGGAGACTGGTAACATTGGAACTGGTAACGTTTCCACATTGGCAACATTCTCAGCGTTATTCCACATTCCCGCGCACGGCGCGCCGCGGGAATATGGAGAGCCACCGTCCCAGCGGCAATGATGTGAACGATACAGCGACGAGACGGCTGCTCTCCCCTTTCGGGGACGAGCCAACGATATTTGGCAATGAAGTTGTCATTTTTTTGGACCAAATTTGACAAGATAATAAACAAATGCGATGCGCGAAGCTTTTAGCTCTTAGCTGTCGGCTTTTAGCCCGCCGCACCTCCCGTTCGATAGCAATCGATAGTTTCCGATGACACGCGACAAACGACACGCGACACGCCGCCTTCATTCTTCTCTCTTCATTTTTCATTGCCGCCTTCGGCGGCTCACTTCTCATCCGACCACTTGCCACCTAAAAATTTTTATTTTGTCGCGTAATTTTTGGTTCTCGTTTGCGTACTGCAAAGTAACAAGCGGTATCAGATTGCGTTTACCCATCAGACTGGTTAGTACCTTTAGAGATGGCATCGGATACCGCAGAAAAGATTGGTAGGATGAAGACGAACGGGGAAAAGACGTTACGGGACATTGACAACGGATTGAAAAGACGCTTGTTGCGGCTTTTGGAGGATCCAGAGGTTATTGCGCGGATTCGCGCTGGGCTTGACGCGAATCCATCTCCTATGGTATCGAAACAAGTAGAAAAGGATGCACGCAAGGAATTGACTGTTGAACTGGATAGTAGCAGAGTTATGCTTTCCCTCGAAAGGAATCGTAAACCGGTCTCCCTCACCGATCCAATCCAGTGTCTAATTGTGGTTTTGACATTCTGTGGATTCGGTGCTTACCTCGAACCGAAGGATTGGCAGGATCGGATCAACGAAATCCTCGACCTCTGTGGCAAGGATAAACGCCAGCCAGCAAATTTCCAGTGGCGCTGGCTTCATTCAGACATCGTATGTGTAAACATCTCGGAGAAGATGCGTCAGGTTAGGGACAAGGTGGAATCTTGGTTGTGCGACGCAGGCGGCGGTTGCCGAGTTGTACCGAAGGCGGCGCGGACAGGATACGAAGGCGCGGACTGGCAAGACACCTTGCGTGTCAAGTGGATATGCCAAGGTGTGATCACAGACGAGTTCCCATACGGAGAATTCCCTGAGAATCTGCGTTCCAAGTTCAAGCCGAATCCGCACACTTGAAACACATAATTTGCCCATGATTTACCCATATATTTTCCGTGTTCTAATATGTTATACTACTTTCAAATGATGTTGAGAATGGAGATGCGATGGCAACCGATGTACCGATTACGCACAAGAAATGTGCGACATGCCGCTGGTGGAGCGGCAAGCGTAAAGTTATTTTCGTAGGCCGCGACCCTAAGTTCATCCGCATTGAAGGAGTCCTCCCTGCCGTCCCCTGCCGTGCCTGGGATGGCGGAAAATTCGGCGGTGCCAGCACCTGTTTCCGCTGGTCAAAGTGGGAGAAGTTGTGACCGTTTTGTTAGTACATGAGAATAAACAAGAGCAAGCAGATGTTATACTCGTCGCAACTGCAAGGTGGGGTCTTTTATGATTATGGCATTAGCGATTAGTAATATTTCTATGTTGTCTGGAGATGCGGCTGAACGGTTTGTTGAGGCCTCCAAGGTAGCTTTTAAGCATTGCAATGAGACGGATTTATCGGATGAGCGCAATGCACGGCGCGAGTTCGAGTCCGAGAATACCCGCCGCTTGGAGTCAATGAAGGAAAATGGATCATGGACTTGTCTATAACTTCGAGCCGCCAGAGGTGGCAGTGACGAGTGAAGAGATGCGGCAAAGCCCCGAAGTGGCGAATGAAAAGGTTAAATCGCCGCTATGCGGCTTGAAATTGACGGTACGATCCATTGAAAGGGCGAAACCCAATTTCAAGCAGTCGAAGACTGCGATTTAACCATTTCATTTTAAATCATGTGGAAAGCTGCCGTCCTGGCGGCTGTATCGTTCACATCATTGCCGCCGGGACGGCGGCTCTCCATATTATTGCCTGACTGTTAGCAGAGTCCCAGTAGTTCCTTGAACGGAATGATGGCGTCGAAATACCCGTCAGAAACGACTGTTGGCGCGAGATGTCCGTCATAGACAAGGGCGGTGTGCGCTGATACGCCATCAGGCCTTGATATGCTTTGTACGGCGGCATCAACCTGATCGACCACTTCATGCCCGATCTCGACTTTTCTCTTGATTTCCACGAAGTGGAGCGAACGGCGGCATTGGATCAGCAGATCGATTTGGCAGCCCGGACGTCCCCTCGTCGGCAATTATATTTTGCACCTATTTCCGTTTTTTCAAATAGGTGCAAGTGAAAAATGACGAGTGGGGCGGCGAAGCCGCCAGCTGAGAAGCTGAAAAGCGGGGAAGCTGAGAAGCGAGAGTGGAATTAAGTGGGCTTCGCCCCGAAGTGACGAATGAAAAGGTTAAATCGCCGCTACGCGGCTTGAAATTGACAGCACGATCCATTGAAAGGGCGAAACCCGATTTAAAGCAGTCGAAGACTGAGATTTAACCATTTCATTTTAAATGCTTCGCTAGCCACATTTAAGTGAGCCTCTGGCACGAAGTGGGGCTGACGCACTGAAGTGACTTAGCCCGAAGGGTACTTAGTCCCGCAGGGACACTTAACCCGTTGGCGGCGTTAGCCGCCTTGGGAGGGGTAACATCCTCGTTGCCTTGCTTTACACGCTTACCCAGCTTACTCAACTGGCTTCAGCTGATAGCTGGATGCAGGGGGAAGGTACAGATCTGTCCGTTGTTGTCGCGCACGATTGTCTTTCGAAGAGGGCGTGGGTCATTGGGGCCGGGATACCAGAAGTCCGACTGGTACAGGCGCACAGTGACTTCATCTGAGGAGACTCGCATCATCGCATATCCGATGTCGCCCCGGAATCCAGCAGATGGCAATCCCAGCGTACGGAAGATTGTGGCACGGGTCTGCGACCACTGTACCCAGTTCGGAATCCACCGGTGGTTATGACCGTGTATGTATCCGCAGACAGAGGGACATTTGTTGAGCAGAAAATCGCTGAAGAGTCCTTTTCTGAACGAGATCTCGTGTAACGGATGGTGCGCACACAAAATCACCGGACGAGGCCACTTCGGAAGAACCTCTGCCAACCAAGCTTGCTGCGCCTTGCCAAGACCGCCCATGATCGGATTCACACCAATCTTTCCTTCCGTCAGCGTATCGAGCATCAGCAAATCGACAGACGGCAGGGCGGTAACGGTGACGAGACGTCCCGGTACCTTCGTATGGGCATTGCGGCCTGGCCACGCTTCAAGAAAGGCGTCACGCCGGTCGTGATTTCCCATGCCGAATACGAGTTTCATCCCTGCGTCTTCGAGAAGCCGCAATGCGGGCATGGATGCACGGTAGTCCGCCGTAAGTCCCGCGAGCCAGGCGAGGTCTCCAAAAAGGACGGCATGGCGCGGTAACGGGTGGGTGCGCAGAATCTCCGCCACCACGGAGGAGAGTTGATCGCGCATATAGCTTGGAGCGGGTGTCGCGCCGACATGCGGGTCGGCAATCAACGCAACCAGATTCTCGTCGAAGTCGCTATCCGATTTCGTAAACGGCGCAGCGGGGAACGAAGGTGCCGCCGCAAACGCAAGCGCGCATTGGATGAATTGTCTCCGTAAAAACATCTCTCGTTTCCCGTACAGGGTCAAGAAGCGATCATTTCTCTGGGGCAGAGAAAGGTAGTTCTTCGCCCAAGGTCAATGTGGTGCCGTCATCCAACAACCGGAAGAGGTGCAGGCGTTCTTTTTTGCCGCCGTTCGGCTGGTGGACGGAGACATACTCCGTTCCGTCGAAGGCGCGGAAGGCCATCGGATGTCCGCCATCCTTTGAGGCGATGATCCGCGATTGCTCCCACGGTCCAAAGACCGTTCCGCTCTGCGAACGGGTGACGAGGACGCAGTACGGCGTCTTCTCCGGGAAGGTTGACCACAGCATGTACAGCGAACCGTTTTTGGCACTGCGGTAGAGGAACGGACCATCCGTCACCTTACCTGCTTTCGGATTCTTCTTCGCATTCGGTGCGCTGGATGCGGCGAACAACAGTTGCGGCTTTCCCACGCAGCGACGCAGATCAGAAGAAAGCTCCTGAACACACATCGTGCCATCCGTAATCTGCGTCCACTCGTGACAGAAAACCATGTACGGCTTTCCCTTTTCCACATACAGCGTGCCATCGAGAGCGGACCACTCGGGCGGGGTGGTAGAGTCTTCGGCGATTGGCTGGAACGGACCGGACGGGGACGTGGACTCGAAGATCCACGTACCGCGCTTGGGCAGTTCTGTTCCCGGAATCTTCTGTCGGAACGTGAGTGTCGCGAAGATGTAGTACTTCCCGTTGTAACGGTGGCACTCCGGCGCCCAGACGGCGGTAACGCCGGGCATCCCCAACGTCAGCACCTGTTTCGGTTTCGTCCAGTTTTGCAGATCCTTGCTGGTGTACACCATGACGCCGAACTTGGCGGATCCCTCCATCTTCCCGAACGCGCCCATGTTCGCGGAGGCGTAGAGGTAGTACGTGTGCGTACCCTCATCGACCACGACGAACGGATCACGAATGTGGAAATCTGCACGTCGCAACGACGCCTCTTGCGCGAGGGCCGTGGCGGCGAGCAAGCAAAGACAGGAGAGCATCCGAATCGTTTTCATGCAAGGCTCCGTGGCTTATTGCAGGTTGGTGATCACGGCCTTGATTCGGCGGACGCCCGCGGAGGAGGACTGTTCCTTTTGGATTTTGAATCCGCCCAACTCGGAGGTGTTCTGGACGTGCGGGCCACCGCAGACTTCCTTCGAGAAGTCGCCGATGGTGTACATCGTCACCTGTTCACCATACTTGGCGGTGAAGAGAGCGGTCGCGCCCTGCGCCTTTGCCTCGTCGAGCGTGAGTGAGGTCTTCACAACCGGGATTGCTTCGCGGATCTTCTGGTTGACCAGATCCTCAACTTGCTGAATCTGCTCGGGCGTCATCTTGTCCGGCCAGGTGAAGTCGAAACGCAGGCGTTCGGGCGTAATGTTCGACCCCTTCTGCAACGCGGTCGGTCCGAGAACCTGATGAAGCGCGGCATGGAGCAGGTGCGTGGCGGTATGCATCCGCGTCACCACTTCAGAGTGATCCTGAAGTCCAGCTTTGAACGAGCCGGCCGATGTGGTGCGGGAAAGCTCCTGGTGCTTGTTGAACGCCTCTTCGTAGCCTTGGCGGTCAACGGTCATACCCTGTTCCGTCGCCAGCTCGATGGTGAACTCCAACGGGAATCCGTAGGTGTCGTACAACTTGAATGCGGTGCGCCCGCCCAGTTGCATCTGACCGTGTTGCTTCATCACAGTGGCGATCTTGTTGAACTCGCGTTCGCCCTGTTCGAGCGTCTTCTCGAAACGCTCCTGTTCCGCGACCAACTCGTGGATTACCGTCTCGCGATTCTGATCGAGTTCCGGATACACGTGCTTGTATTCGCCGATGATAATCTCTGCAATCTGCTGCATATACCCGGCGGCGAGACCGAGCATCTTGGCGTAACGGACCGAACGGCGGATTAGGCGACGCAAAACGTAATTCGCGCCGATGTTCCCGGGCTTGACGCACTGTTTCTGGTCGCCGAGAATAAAGACGGAGGTACGCAGGTGGTCGGCGATAATCCGTTCTGCTTTGGTCTGCGCCTCTGGGTCGTCCAGCGTTTTGGATGCCAGCTCACGAATCTTCCCGATAATCGGTGCGAACAGTTCTGTCTCGAAAACGGTTGGATACCCGTTGATCATGCAGATCGTACGCTCCACACCCATGCCGGTATCGACATTGTGGCGACCAAGCGGCTCGTAGTTGCCCTCTGCCGTCTTGTTGTACTGCATGAACACGTCGTTCCAGATTTCGATATACTTACCGCAGTGGCAACCGGGACGGCAATGTTCACCGCACTTCTCTTTGCCGGTGTCGATGAACATTTCCGTGTCCGGGCCGCACGGCCCGGTCTGTCCCGCAGGTCCCCACCAGTTGTCCTCGCGCGGGCTGGGGAAGATACGCTCTTCAGGAATTCCGAGCGACTTCCAAATCTCGATCGCCTCGTCATCGCGCGGGATTCCCTCTTCGCCAGCGAAGACCGTGACATTCAGTTGCTCCGGCTTGAACCCCAACTCCTTCGTCAGGAACTCGAACGACCAAGTGATCGCCTCCTTCTTGAAGTAGTCGTTCAGCGACCAGTTGCCGAGCATCTCGAAGAACGTCAGGTGCGCAGGATCGCCGACCTCGTCGATATCACCCGTGCGCACGCACTTCTGCACGTCCGTGAGGCGCGTTCCCGCCGGATGCTTCTGTCCTAACAGATACGGGACGAGCGGATGCATCCCTGCCGTAGTGAACAGGACGGTCGGATCATTCTCCGGAATCAGCGAGGCACCGGAAATGATGGTGTGTCCCTTCGACTGAAAGAAATTCAGGTACTTGTTACGCAATTCGTCTGCAGTCAGTTTCATGGTTCGTTTCCTTCAAAAAAATGGAGCAATTATTATACAGAATTCTTTGTCCTTCGACAAGAACAGATGTCAGAGGCGGCAAAGCCGGGGTGCATCGTCGTCTTTTGAAAATGAAAACAACAACTTCGCTGCGCGAAGTAGTGACGAGTGACGAGTGATGAAATGTGGTAGTTTTCCAAGTTATTCCACATGAATATTCCCGCGCAGGGCGCGGGCGAGGCACTTGTCTTTAGAGCGCGGGCTAACCCGTCCGCGTAGCACACGTCGGCTCTCCATAGCGGCAAGTTACAAGCAAAGGAGAGACGAGGCGCGGACCGGTTGGTCCGCGCACCTCTTTCAAATGTTGCCTTCAAGTTGTTCTGGTTGTTTCCAAAATCCTCTCGTGCGTGCGGAATGGGTGAATTACGCAGATGCGCCCACAAAGCCGCCAATGACGAATAACAAGCCGCCGAAGGCGGCAATGAAGAATGAAGAGAGAAAAATGATGAATGATGTTTCGACAGCTCTCGATTCCAGTCGATTGCAATCGACTGACACGCCTAACCAGCTTAACTCGCCAGACCAGCCTGACACGCTTTTCAGCTTCTCGGCTGGCGGTTATACACCCGTCCCCACTGTCCCCATCGTCCCCGCTTCTCAGCTGGCGGCTCCGCCGCCCGCCGCCACCCTTACTTGTTCAGCCCTTCTTGCTTGGCATTCTGGATGGCTTGTTCATCTTGGTGTGCTCCGGAGAAGTCACCCGGCAGTTTAGAGAGGTCGATCTCATCCACCGTAAATGGTTTGGCGGTCTGCCACGCGCCACGCGTGAAGTCGGGGCAATCGACCGGACGCGAACCGGAGTCCACGGATTTCTCGGTCAACTCTACCATCGCGCTCCAGGCTGCGAGGTCATAGACATCTGTGTCGAGTGGCAATCCGTTTTGGAGGCAGTAACTCCAACGGAGATCCATAATGAAATCCATACCGCCGTGTCCACCGACCTTCTTGGCAACCTCACCGGCTACCTTCCAGAAAGGATGGCGGTACTTTTCGAGCACGGCATCGGTCGCCTCCTTGTCCATGTACTCGTGAGTTTTCTCGTCGCCGGTTTTGTCCTCTAGTGCTACGCGGAACTCGGGGTAGCTCATGGCCATGCCGCGTGTACCTGAAATGAGATTGAGACGGGAATAGGGGCGTGGCGACGCCACGTCATGTTCCAATAGAATCGAGCGTCCGAGTTTGGTTCGGATCAGCGAGAGGTTCATGTCGCCCATCTTGACTTTGAAATCCTTACGCCAGTCCGTGTAGAGCGAACGTCCGTAGTGGTGGTAGTTCGCCTGTCTCGATTCGAGCGAAACGAGGAAATCGAAGTTATCGCCGCGGTTGATGTCCATATACTTCGCAACGGGACCGAGACCATGCGTCGGATACCAGTTGCCGGCATGTTTCGAGTAAAAGTCCAGTGCCCATCCGGGACGCCCGGCGGACGAGGCATCGGGATGACCATCCAGCGTATGGTAACGACTGTTGTACTGGAGATTACGCTGGTCATGGATGTACCCTGCCTCACCATGGACGAGTTCGCCGAATACACCCTGTTTGACCATGTTGAACATCGTCATTTCGTATTCGCCGTAGCAGCAGTTCTCCAGCATCATGCAGGGAATCTTTGTACGCTCGCTTGTCTCCACCAGCTTCCAGCACTCGTCAAGAGTGAGACAACCAGGCACCTCATTGAGAGCCACCTTTCCGTGTTCCATTGCATACAGGGCAATTGGCGCGTGCATGTGCCAGGGCGTCACGTTGTACACCACATCCACCTCTTCCATCTCGCAGAGTCGCTTATATCCTTCCGGGCCTGCAAAGGTCTTAACAGGCTCGGGCTTGCGATTGGCCTTGAGCCACTGTACCTGCTTGTCGATCCGCTCTTGGAAAAGGTCGGCGATGACTGCCACCCGCGTACCGGGAATCGACGCGATTCGATGTACGGCAGCGGAGCCGCGTGATCCCACGCCCACGCATGCCACACGCACCTCGCGTATCGGTTTGAGTGCAAAGCCCTGCATTGGTGCTCCCGTCGTACCCGAGATCTTGAGCGGCGCAGCTGCACCTTCCGTCGCCAAAGCCGCCAGTCCCATCCATGCTGTACCCTTCAAAAAGTCCCTTCTGCTCTGATCCATTTCCCGATTCCTTTCATTACGGAATTGGAGGATAACTTCCCCCCAAAAACTCCACAGAGAATAACAAAAGAACCTCGTACACACAAGAAAGAAAAATATCGCCAGTGACGAGTGACGAGATACGAGTGACAAGTGACGAATGACGAGATACGAATGACAAGCCGCCTATGGCGGCAATGAAGAATGATGTTTCGGCAACTCTCGATTGCAATCGACTGACACGCGACATTCCGCGTTTGACTGGCGAGGCTGGCGACTGGATTGTCCCCATCGTCTCCATTGTCCCCACTTCTCAGCCTCTCAGCTTTACACGTCGCTGCTACTGCCTACTCCCTTCTTCTCATTCTTCGTTACCGCTTTCAGCGGCTGACCGTTTGGGTCAGGTAACGATAGGCGGCATCGGCGATGCGCTGCGACTCTTCGACTGACTGGTCTCCTTCCGTCTCTAACGCAACAACGCCGGTGAAACCGCTCTGACGGAGAATGCGGAAACAGGCGGGGAAATCGACCTCGCCCTCGGCAACGCCGACGGTGGTTCCGTTCTTCACGTCCTTCGCGTGGAAGTTCACCACACGGTCTGCGACCGCAGCAAGCGTCTCCACCTCGTTCCGGCGTGTGCCGTGGAGTTCCCACCCATACGCACCCGGCTGCCCTTTCGAATAAATCGCCTTGTGCACGTTCGCACTGTCGAAATTGATCTTTAACCAGGGTGAGTCGGAAAGCGCCATGATTCGCTTCAGTCCTTCTGCGGTTAGCGAGAAACTTCCGTGCGGCTCAATCCCGAGCGTGATCCGATTCGCCGCTGCGACTTCCAAAATCTGGGCAAGACGATCCCCCATCAACTTCAACGCATCTTCGTCAGTCATACCATTCGGCTTACGTCCATCGCCACAGAATACCATCGGGATCCCGGCGGCCTTCGCCCAACGAATCGTCTCCGTTACGCCGTTCACACTCTGTGGGTCAGCCAACACCGCGCCGTGCAAAGCCCAGAGTCCAGTGATTCCCTTGAACCCCAACTCCTTCGCCTGTTTGGCGAGTTCCACTGGATCGTCCTTGCCGAGCGTGACATGCGGGCACCACGGTCCGACCGCCTGTGTCTCGAAATACTCGAATCCGGCTTGACGGATTCGGCGCAACGCCTCCAGGCGCGGGAGTTTGCGGAAGACAACGCTACCGCATCCGATTTTGATTTTCGGTGCCTCTTCCGCTATAGCAAGGGAAAACGCACTTGCCGCCAATGTTCCAGCGACGCCCGCCAGAAACTCTCGGCGTGTTGTCCAATCAGATTGCATTCCTTGTTTCATTCTTTTTCTCCTTGTGTCTTGGCCTCAGCTGCTAGCTTTTAGGGGAGGGACCGCACTACCCGTGTTGCAAACGACGCGGCGCGGAACAAACCGCTTCGTCGCTTTTGTCTCCACCATTTTCTCAGTTGGTGTTCAGCACTCCTCACCCCAGTTTCCATCCGTCCCGATACTCATCGCGCAGGAATCCATCCGCGTCAGATGAGTTCGTCATCTTCATCGCGGCGGCATCCCAGTAGAGCTTACCGCCGGTACGTAGCGCGACATTCCCCAGCAGTACAATCTCAGTCAGTCGTGCGCTGTACTCGAAGTCCGCACAGGCCCGTTCCCCGCCCTTGCAAGCGGTCAGCCAGTTCCGGAAGTGACCGCCCTTTACACGCGGGAGCGTCGGTGTCGGCTTCTGGAACGAGCGGTGAAGTGAAAGCGGCAGAATGCGCGGCATTCCAGACCATCCGGGACAGGTAATGTATCCCTTCTCGCCCACGAACAGTACCCCGTTCTTGCGTTCACCCAACCGTTGTTGCGGATCGTTCGGATCCAGTCCGTCAGGATAGGGCGGCATGATTCCGCCTGCGTACCAAGTGAGCTTCACTGGCGGCAACTCGCCGCGCGCGCCGAACGTGTAGTAGTAGATGCCGCCGAAAGTGGTCACCTCGCTATCCACCTTGCCGACCGGCGATGCTTCGACGGAAATCGGGTCGCGAAGATCAAGCGCAAAGACCGCTGGATCCATGTTGTGGCAAGCCATGTCGCCGATCGATCCCGTGCCGAACGCCCACCAACCACGCCAGTTATAAGGTGCATAGGCAGGATGGTAGGGACGGAAGGGGCGCGGTCCCAACCAAAGGTCCCAGTTCAGTCCCTTCGGCACAGGCGGAGTCTCTTTCGGTCGCCCCTCGCCGAACGCCCACTCTCCCATGTCGCTCCAGGCGTGAACTTCCCTGACCGTACCGATTGCACCGGCTCGAATCCATTCGGCGGTCAAGCGGATGCCGTTTTCAGAATGTCCCTGAATACCCATCTGTGTGGCAACTCCGGTCTCCTTCGCGACACGTGCCATCAGTCGTACCTCTTCGACGCTGTGCGCCATCGGCTTTTCGCAATAGACATGCTTACCGGCACGCATAGCCGCGAGACTGACCGTGGCGTGCAGGTGATCAGGCGTCGCACACAAGATCGCGTCGATTCCCTTTTCCTTCTCCAGCATCACGCGGAAATCCTCGTATTCGGCACAATGGAATCCCGGCACCTTCTGCGATACGGAGTCCTCCACCAGTTTCTTCGCAGGCTTACGTCCAGACGGGTCTCGATACCAGCCGCCGGGTGGATCTGAGACTTCCGAGACATCGCAGACCGCCACGATCCGTGCGTCCGGTTCCCGCAAAAGTCCCTTGGTGTCAATCGTTCCCATGCCGCCTGCGCCGACAACCGCAACCGCGACTTGTTCACTAGGCGGCACGAATCCCGGGCCGCCCAGTACATGACGAGGAACGAGCTGGAAGAGCGTCGCCGCCCCTCCCATCTTCAGCCAATCCCGTCTCTTCGTGTACCCCGCCAGATTTCGCTTCCTATCCATCTTCCGACTCCCTCTTCTTCCGATGCAAATGCGTTCACGCATATTGACCTAGAAGTACGTAGAGAAGTCTAACAAAGTCCACAATTCTCTGTCAAGTAGGGCAAGCGGATAACCCAGAGGTACGGTTAAGTGCCCGACGGGGTAAGTGCCACTGCGTGGTTAAGTGTCCCTTCAAGACTAAGTACCGCTTCGCAGCCTCTCAGCTTCCCCGCTTCTCAGCTGGCGGCTCCGCCGCCTCTTCATTCTTTATTGTCGCCACAGGCGACTTGTCATTCGTCACTGTGTGCCGGCCTTCCAGTCCTTGACCTACTTCGATTGAATTGATATACTGACTGGCGTGATGAGTAAACGGTTTGAAACGAGACGAGTCGTGTATCTGCTGTTGGCTGCAGTTGCGTTTTTCGTGATGGCAGTCATCGGATGGTATTGTGTCGTTCCCCGTTGCGCTGTTTCTTTGACACATTCTCTTCCTGATGTCCCCAAAGAACGGCAGGTGTTGTTGTGCAGTCGTCGCGTGATTCTTCCCACTCGCCGTTCGTTTCCCGTTACCTTCCCCTCCTCGCAGGTTTCCACACCGCGCCACACGCTCCCTTTCATCCTCGTCTGTGCGGAACGGGTCAACGCGCATCTGCGGCGGCAGGTGACGGAGACTGGTGCACGTGTCCACGGATTCCTTCCCGAAAATGCATTGTTAATCGAAGCAACACAGGATCAACTCGTCGCCCTTCAACGCAACCCTTCGTTTCACGCCGCCGTTGAGTTCCTTCCCGCCGACAAGTTGCCGCCGTCTTTCGCACATCGTGTAGAAACAGAACCGGATACAGTTTCAGAGCTGACGGTCGTGGCGTTTGCGAAAGAATACCTCGCAGATTTGACCAAGCTGATCGAAAGCCTGTCGGGAGAGATTACGGCAGTTATTAACGAGAGCCGCGACGCTCTTGTTCGTGCACGGATTCCCCTGCGGCGCGTGAAGGATTTGATCCGTTATGGGATTGTCCACTGGGTCGAGGAGTTTGTGCAGCCGCACGTGTTCAATGATGCCGCCGTCCGTCCTGGATTGCTGGATGTCGCACCGGTGTGGAATCTGCACGGGTTGACGGGACGGGGACAAGTTGTGGCGTTGGCGGATTCGGGACTCGATACCGGTAACATTAACACCCTGCACCGCGATCTGCGCGGCCGCATCTGCAAAATCTTACACTACTCGCAACAAGGTTACTCTCACACGGCTGACTTGAACGGACACGGGACGCATGTCGCAGGCTCAATCGCCGGAGGCGGAGACCTGAGCGCGGGGTTGTATCGCGGAACCGCACAGGAGGCGACGCTTTACGTTCAGGCAACGGGTGCGGATGACGGATCGGACAGTACCATTGCGCTCACAACGGAATATCTGTACAAGGGGTACTACCAACGAATCGGCTGGCGTCAAGTCTGGGATGTCGATACCTATGGCTGGCGAATCCATTCCGACAGCTGGGGATCTACCGACAATGCGGTCTATAATTCCAGCAGCCGTCAAATCGATTCATTCCTCTACGGCAATCCAACAATGCTCTCCGTTTTCGCCGCCGGAAACTCCGGTCCGTCCAAGAGCACGCTCTCTGCCGAAGCCGTCGCGAAAAACGTGTTGTCGGTCGGTGCCTCCCAATCGAGCCGATCCGGTTATACCTACACATCCTTCACCGCAAACACGAACACCGTCGCGAGCTTCTCTAGTCGCGGTCCCTGCGGAGATGGACGGATCAAGCCGGATGTGATTGCCCCTGGTACCTACATTATCTCCACACGCTCGTACCAACAATCCGCTGCCGCCAACTACCATAGAATCGCCAGTAACACCAACTACGCCTTTCTCGCAGGCACTTCGATGGCGACTCCGCTGACATCGGGTTGCGCCGCACTCGTCCGGCAGTGGTTGACGGAACGTCGCGGACACAGCGATCCGAGCGCGGCGTTGGTCAAAGCTGTACTGACGGGCGGTACACGCGATATCACGGGAACTGCCCCCGATATGAATGAAGGCTGGGGTCTTGTCGATCTCGGCGAGACGCTCTATCCGACGGATGGACGTGCCGTTCGGCTCGAAGACTGGATTTCCATCGCGCAAGGGGGAAGCGTCTCCTACTCGATCACAACAACGGACACTGCTCCATTCGACGTGCAACTGGTCTGGATTGACGAGCCTGCACTATTGAGCGCAGCCAAGCAACTGGTCAACGATCTCGATCTTTCGGTGAGACGTACGAGCGACAATGCGATCTGGTTGGGAAATGGCGGCGAAACAGCGGACGAGTTGAACAATGTCGAGTCGGTACGAATCCCCAACGCACCGGCGGGAACGTATGTCGTCAAGATTGACGGGAGCAAACTTGTCAGCGATTATTCGGGGAACGTGAAGACGGCAGGTGCCGTCGCATTATACATCCGCGGTGCATTTGCAAATACCGAGCCATCCTACCCGACGCACATCGTCACCGTCGCAAGCGATTTCCAACCGCCTGACGCAGATACGCAGTACGCAACCTCCTCTCCCGAACTGGGCAGTCACACCTACGCCTCCAACGCCGTTGTCTGGTTCACTGCTGCCGACTACCTCTACCGCAAGAGCGGATCGGATCAGCTTGCCCGCCACGCCTTTACCGGCTACACGGGAAGCGGATCGGTTGATTCCGCTGGAACGACGAATGCGGTTCGCGTACGGGTCGAAGGCGACAGCTCGATTCAATGGCACTGGACGGCAACGCCGACCGACTATAGCCTGATTCGCAGAAGATGGCTCTATCCGAATATGCGGATGAGCGGATCCTCCTCCGAATGGCATGTCGCCGGAACAACGCTTTCCCTGTCGATTCCCGAATCGATTCAGGGACAATCGGAAAGCCTGACTTACATCAACAGTCCGTTTACGCTCGGAGGCTGGCGAATTGGTCCGTCCACCAACGAGCTTCGCTCCGTGACGATGCCAGACGGGCGAATAGCGCAGTCATGCGACGTGACGATGACGAACGGCGTGTATGCCTACTTCGATTTCTACCGGAACAACATGACAACCAACGGGGTTCCCGCATGGTGGTTCGCGCGTTACCTTGCGGAAAACACAGAGAACGCCGCGAACGACGATCCGGATGGGGACGGACATTCCAACCAAGAAGAGTATCTGGCGGGAACGATCCCGATCGAGACGGAATCCAGCCTCCGTATTTTGGCGTACGGGGTCACCAACCTCACTTGGCAAGGCGGCAGCTCACGCACACAATTGGTAGAACGTGCGGACACGCTCGGAGCAAATGCGAATTGGACCGCAATCTATACGAACCTGCCGCCGACACCAATCACGAACACCGTCGAGTTGGCACCCACGGCCCCCCGCAGCTTCTACCGCATTCGCATTCCACCGTTGTAATGCGTTTGCCTATAACTTCGCTTCGCGAAGTAGTGACGAATGACGAGCGACGAGATGCGGTGGTTTTCCAAGTGCCTGTTGCAAAACCTGCTTGCCTACCTAACGCAAGCTCGCAAAGTAATTCTAAAAGCGGAACTTCGTGTACTTTGTGAACTTTGCGTGAGATATATTCGGGGGGTGCAATTGCTTTGAAAGTTATCCCACATGAATATTCCCGCGCTTGCCGCTTATATCTGTAGATGAGCGTAGGCCAATTTGGATGCAGAGCATAGTCCAAAAGCATCCCACAAGCCCGGATATATGAATTTGGAGCGGGAACGGAAAAATGTAAATCAGGAACATGGCCGGACACCACACCACCCAGTTCGCGAGAAGGTTTGGAATCCATATTTGGCGTAAGAAGCTTACTGGCCAATCAGCGCGTATCCGTTTCGGTGATAGGTCACGCGAAAGGGCGAAGTTAAAGAACGAATTGAGGATGGACGCGAAGAATACCGTGTACACAAACTGATCGAATGCTGTCTTAGCGAGAAGCACGCCCAGCCCGTTCTCCTCACCAAACATTCTTGCTTGAAGGACATAAAGCCCGTAAACGACAACACCCATTCCTCCCCAGTACAAGGTCATGGCGAGAATCGTGCGCAGAGGAAAGCGCGGGCGTAGTGTCGGGAACGAGACCATAATTATCCCCGGCAGAATGCCGCCGAAAAACGCACGACTGACGAAAGCTCCTCCTGGACCGACTAGAAGCGGATTTTTCGAAAGCGTCTCAAGGAACGAGTTGAATGGAGCAATCGAATAGTATGCCCAGACGAGTGCGAGAGCAACGGCTTGTAGTAATATTCCAGGCACGAAGTTGGCGCGGGCAGACTCGATTCCAATCCGGTACGCCTCGACAAGTGTCGCTGGAATTCGTTTACTCATTTCATCCTCTTTGTCTTTCCGCGCATGACGTCACAACTTGAGCATTCATGCTTCTCCTTTTTTTCGTGGCACTTTCATTATCGCAAAAATCGACCGCCGGGGCAATGCCGATTCGTGCTCAATCGGTAAGCGGGGCGGCTTTGCCGCCAACGAAGAATGAAGGCTGTGAAGCCGCCAGCTGAGAAGCGGGGAAGCTGAGAGGCTGAGAAGCAAGCCGCCCAAGGCGGCAATGAAGAATGAAGAAATAAGAATGAAAAGAGAAAGTACCACAGTTCTTCATTCGTCATTTTTCATTCTTCATTCCGAACGAAGTGAGGCAACGAGGACGTTGCCCATTCCAAAGCCACGTAGCGAGCTAAAAGCTAACAGCTGAAAGCTAAAAGCTTGAATTGTTGTTCTATCCGTAGAGTTCCTCATTGCCCCTTCAAAAGTTTTTGATATAATTTTGCGCATCGTGATTCGGTAACGAGATTACGAGAACTTTTCACAAGACTCGAAATGGAGATGGTATGAAAAAACTGTTGTTGTTTACCTTGGTGTTCGGTATTGCCTTGATCGCATCCGCTGAATTCGAGAAAAACGATTTCTTGCGGGTAAGTGGAAAGTCAATTGTCAATGCCGCTGGACAAAAGTTTTTCATTCGCGGAACCAATCTCGGAAATTGGCTAAATCCGGAAGGGTATATGTTCGGGTTCAAAAATGTGAACTCTGCTCATTTCATAGACGAAGCATTTCGTCAGCTGGTCGGTCCGGAGGAAACCGATAATTTTTGGCGCGATTTTAAGGCAAATTATGTCACCGAGGACGACATCCGTTTCATTGCCGCCACGGGTTCCAACACGGTTCGGATTCCATTCCATTACAAATTGTTTACCCGTGAAGAGTATCTAGGCGGATATTCTGCCAATGACGGGTTTACCCTGATCGATCCCGTGGTCGCTTGGTGCGAAAAATACAATCTGCGCGTAGTGCTGGATATGCATGATTGCCCTGGCGGGCAGACTGGTGATAACATCGATGATAGCTACGGCTATCCTTGGTTGTTCACCAGCGAACGTGAACAACGGATTTATTGCGAGGTTTGGCGACGTATCGCCGAACACTATGCCGACAATCCCGTGATTCTCGGATACGATCTGATGAACGAACCAATTTCCAGTCGCCTGAAAGATAAAGATTGGCTCAACACCAAGTTAGAGACGGTACAAAAGGCGGCAGTTGCTGCCATCCGTACCGTAGATACCAAGCACATCGTAATACTTGCCGGCGCACAGTGGAATTCAAATTTCGCGCCGTTCACGGATTGGAAGTTCGATTCGAACATGATGTACACCTGCCACCGTTACTGGACCGACCCCAAGCATATCGGTGACTTTGTCAGTTTCCGTGACAAAACCGGACTTCCGATGTTCATGGGCGAAACCGGGCACAATAGTTACGAGTGGTACAAGACGTTTACCGAGACAATGGTTGCCAATGATATCGGGTACACCTATTGGCCATTCAAAAAACCGGCCGATGGCGGGTGGCTGTCGTTTGACTATCCGGAAGACTGGGATTTGGTCAAAAACTTTGCCGCCGCGAACCGCAGTAGCTATGCCGAGATTCAGAAAAACCGTCCCGATATGAAAAAGGCCGCCCGTGCCCTACGGCAGTATGCAGAAAACTGCAAGTTCACGCATTGCCGCGTGGACGGAAAGTATCTTGAGGCAGTCGGCTTGCGAAAACCATAACCGGACGCTATGTGCCAGTTGCAATTGACGGCAATCAATAGCAACCGATAGTTACTGATGACACGCGACACACGACACGCGACACGCCGCATTGGACTGGCAGGACTGGCGAGACTGTTAGCTAGATTGTCCTCATCGTCCCCGCTTCTCCGCTAACACGCTTAACCGGCTTTACCGGCTAATCTCGCTTAACACGCCTAACCAGCCTAACGCGCACTTCTATTTTGCTCTCGCAATACATACCGTAAAATGTTACACTGGCATTCTCATTTTTATGGAGGATTGTATGAGGATGCAGAATAGGTCGGCAACTTGGATTGGGATTCTCGCCGTGGCGGCGAGCGTGTGGAACGGTTGTTTCGCGGCGGATTCGTTGGAGGCGGGATTCCTCTCGCCGCCGAATTCCGCAAAGCCGCACACGTGGTACCACATGATGAACGGGAACGTCACGAAAGAGGGTATCACCTGTGACTTCGAGGCTTTGGCGGAGGCCGGTATCGGCGGTGTCCAGATGTTCGATGCCGGATGCGCCATCCCGCCCGGACCGATGTCGTTCAACTCCCCTGAATGGTTCGATATGTTCAAGCACGCGGCGAAGGAAGCCCGTCGGTTGGGATTGGAAATCTGCATTCCCAACTGCAGTGGCTGGTCGTCATCGGGCGGACCGTGGAATATGCCGTCGAACGGCATGAAAGTTGTCGTCTTTACGGAAACCGCCGTGAAAGGTCCGTCGAAATTCAACGCCAAGCTTCCGCGCACGGAAAAGGACAATGGTTTTTACGAGGATATCGCGGTGTTGGCGTTCCCCGTGCCGAAGGCGGACTTGGTGAAATTCGACCAAGTGAAGACGGAGATCGGAGAAAACCAGTTCACCCTCTCCTCGGCCATGCCGTTCAAGGCGTCGGGTGTCTCCTTCCGGCTGCGGTACGCACACTGCTGGAGCGGAAACGCGGCGGTGGATGTCCAGATTTCGGACGACGGCAAGACATTCCGTCCCTTCGAAAAGTTTAACGCGCCGCTCGCCACCTCCGGCTCGACGGATTACTCGCTCCGTTACCACGCCTTTCCTTCCAGCGTGAACGTGCGTGCGATTCGTCTGAACTTCCGTTCGTCGCAGGAACTCACCATCGCCGAAGCGCGTCCTGAATGGAAGTTGCGGATTTCGGATGCGAATGCAAAGACCTTTGCCATTCGTGGTCGAGTCAAGCGGATGGAGTCGGCAGCCTCTCCCGAACAGGTGATCGCAAAAGACGCGGTGCAGGACCTGACCTCTCACATGAAGGCGGATGGCTCGTTGTCGTGGGATGTGCCGGCGGGCGACTGGTCGATCATGCGAATCGGCTACATCTGCAACGGCCGTTGCAACCATCCCGCCTCCGATCACGGCAAGGGACTGGAGGTTGATAAACTCTCCGCCTCCGCGATGGACTACCACTTCGAACAGTATGTCGCACGCATCTGCCGTCACCTCGGTTCGCTCGCGGGCGATGTCGAATCGGGTTTCAACAACATCCTTGTCGATAGCTACGAGGTCGCCTCACAGAACTGGACGCAGGGATTCGCGCAGACGTTCGAGAAGCGCAAGGGGTATTCGTTGATCAAGTGGTTGCCCGTCTTTACCGGACGCGTGGTCAATTCGGTCGATGCAACCGAGCGATTCCTGGAGGACTTCCGCCGCGTGGTAGCTGACCTCTTCGCAGAGAACTATGCGGGCAGGCTCGCGGAACTCTGCCACAAGTACGGACTGAAGCTCTCGATCGAGCCGTATGGAAACAGCCCCTCCGACAACCTGCAGTACGGACAGGATGTCGATATCCCGATGGGCGAGTTCTGGTCGTCGGCGATGCGCGGTGACCACGGCGTGGGAACCGGCAACTCCAAGTTCGCCTCGTACCTTGCGCACGTGTGGGGACGCCGCTACGCAGCCACGGAGTCGTTCACCGCCTCGCCCGAATCGGGCGGGCGTTGGCTGACCACGCCGTTCTCGATTAAGGCGCAGGGTGACCGCGCGTTCACCGAGGGTATCAACCGCATTATCTACCACCGCTTCACGCACCAGCCTTGGGCGGGGAACAAGTACCTGCCCGGCATGACGATGGGGCGTTGGGGAATGCATTTGGATCGGACGCAGACTTGGTGGCCGTTGTCGAAAGACTGGTTCAAGTATCAGGCGCGTTGCCAGTGGATGTTGCAGGAGGGAACATTCGTCGCGGATGTCCTCTTCTTCTGCGGCGAGCAAGCACCGAATCAGGGCGGCAATACCGACGGCGGCGAAAATGCCAACGAGATGCGGCTGCCTCCCGGTTACAACTGGGACATCTGCGCGACGAAAGCCGTGGAGATGCTGAGAGTAAAGAACGGCAAGGTCGTTGTGCCCGGCGGCGTTGCGTATGACCTGCTCGTGCTCCCGCCGCAGGAAACGATGAGCGAGAAGCTGCTGACCGTCATCTCCGACCTGCTCGACAAGGGTGCGAAGGTGTGCGGTCTCGTCAAACCGACTCGTTCTCCCGGTCTTGTCGGTTATCCGCAGGCGGATGGTCGCGTGAAGGCGTTGGGCGAGAAGGTCTGGGCGAAGGGCGTATTTACCTGCCCGCCCGCCGAGGCTCTGAAGAAACTTGGCGTGGAACCTGACTTTACCTCCACGGGAACGACGGCGGCCACCATCCATCGTCGCGGGAACGGTGCGGACTGGTATTTCGTTGCGCTGAACAACGAAAAGACGGAAACCTTTGAGGCGACCTTCCGCCAGAGCGGGCGGCAGCCCGAAATCTGGGATGCGGTTACGGGAAGAATCGCGCCCGCGCAGCAGTGGCGTGAAGAGAACGGCAAGACAACCGTGACGCTCCAGTTCCAGCCCAGCGGCTCCGCGTTCGTCGTCTTCCGCAAACCGGTCTCCGGCGACCATGCGACACAAGTTGCGGTGAATGTGACCCGTCATGCCGAACCGACCGTTGATAAGGAGAAACACACCCTCCAGATTGTCAAGGGTGAATACGGCGTGTTCGCGGAAAAGAAGCGTCCCGGTTGCGCGGATGTGACCTCCCAGATCGTTCCCGGCAAGACGATCCTCGTCGAAAACAAAACCTTCGGCGGCGACCCCATCTACGGCGAGGTGAAAAATCTGGAAGTGACCTACACGCTCGAGGGAAAGACCAACGTGGCGCGTACAGAGGAACACAAGCGTTTCACCTTGCCGAAAGGCGCGAAGGTTATCAGCGCATGGTACGGCGCGGTGAAGAAGGACTGGAAACCGCAGGAAGATCATCTGGTTGATATCACGAAGGCGCTCAACGCGCAGATTCACGACGGCGAAATTTCCGTTGTCATTGGCAACAATCTGGCGGGCGACCCCATCTTCAAGCAGGTGAAGACCGCTCGCATCACATACGTGTTGGATGGTGCGACCAAGACCTGCACGCTGGCGGAAAATCAGCGGCTCACGCTTCCCAACCGGATTCCCAATCCAGAGTTGCCTCCCGATTGGGAATGGCAGGGTGAGAAGTTGATGGCGTGGCAACCTCTGACCGCGACCGTAAAACTCGCCTCCGGAAAGGAAAAGACGCTGCGTGCGAATCCCTCCGCGCCAGTTTCGGTGAACGGCGAGTGGAAACTCTCCTTCCCGGAAGGCTGGGATGCGCCCGCCTCGGTCACATTCCCGAACCTCGTTTCGTGGACAACCCGTCCGGAGAACGGGATCCGCTATTTCTCGGGAACCGCCACCTATACGAAGCGTGTCAGCTTCACGATGCCGGAGGGCGTGCCCGCTCGTCGTCGCATCACGCTCGATCTCGGCAACGTCAAGAATTTTGCGGAAGTGAGCGTCAACGGAAAGTCGCTCGGAGTCCTGTGGAAACCGCCGTTCCGCTTGGATATCACCGACGCGCTCAAGGCGGGGGCGAACGCCTTTGACCTCACCGTTAAAGTGACGAACCTCTGGCCCAATCGTCTGATTGGCGATGACTTCCTGCCCGAAGACTGCAAGTGGAAAGGCGTTCGTCGCAGGGGCGTGAACGAGATCGGTGTCGAGGAGATTCCGCAGTGGGTGAAGGACGGAAAGAAATCGCCTACGGGACGCCATACCTTCACGACATGGAAGCACTGGACGAAGGAAGATGAATTGCTGCCTTCCGGCCTGCTCGGTCCCGTGACGATCCGCACCAGCGAAATCGCGCAGTAGGGCCTCGGAAAGCTTAACAGTCAGCTGTTAGGAGTATCATCAAACGGGACGGTTTCACGAACCGTCCCGTTTGTTTTTTCGGCTCTTCAGATGAGGCGCATCTGCGTAATTCATTCCGTACGCATGAGATGATTTTGGAAACACTTTAGGTTAAGTGCCACTGCGTGGCTAAGTGCCCTTCGGGCTAAGTACCGGGACCGACGCACAGGACTAGCGAGACTAGCAGGACTGGCGAGACTAGCGAAATCTCTCGTCACTCGTCATTCGTCACTACTTCGCAAAGCGAAGTTATAGCCCCGAAGGGGCGAAGGTACACAGATGGGGGCAAGTGTAACGCCGCCCCCGAAATCAAGCAAAGCCACGTTAGCCCTGAAAGGGCGACAGAAAGTGGCATGGCATGACGAGCTATGGTAGAATATTCTGCCGTCCCTTCAGGGCTTGGCGGATACTGGTCGTACCGCCGGGGGTTACACTTCGTTCACCCCCGTCTGTACAGTTGCCGCCCTTTCAGGGCTTCCGTAACCATGCAATCGCACCCCCTGTCGATTTCGACGACGAGAGCGTCACTTCGGGGCAACGCCCCACTTAGAGCCGCAGGCTCACTTCGGGCGATGCCCACTTAGTTCCATCTCTCTTCATTAGTCATTTTTCATTCTTCATTCCGAACGCAATGAGGCAACGGGGACGTTGCTCCTCCCTATTCTCTGCGGCCCCATGCGAACCTCTGCGCCTCCGCGTGAAATCTCTCTTGTCATTCGTTACTCGCTACTGCGCGAAGTGCCTCAGCTTAACGCGCTTAACTAGCTTAACACGCTTATTCCGCTGGCGGCTTCGCCGCCTGTTTCTGTTGTTTTCATTTTCAAAAGACAACGGTGAAATACGCAGATGCGCCTATCTTCGCATTGGTCCCATGCAGAGGCGTGGCGACGTTCGTTATATTTGCGGTTGCAAGATTCCACAAATCACCGAACGAACTTTTCACAAATCACCGAGCGGAATGGCTACAAATCACTGAATGGTTGACATGGTTTAAGCCTGCATTCCTCTGTTGGGATTCTTTCAAACCACGGAATACACGGAACGTACGGAATAATCAAACACCGATTTATCTGAGGCGCACCTGTATAATTTATCCAATACGCACGAAAGGATTTTGGAAACAACAAAAACAACGGAAGAGGATTGTGGAAATTGCCAAATACCAATGCCCATTGGGTGTTAGATGTTGTTTTCTGACAGGATTAACAGAATGGAACAGGATTGCGCAGAGAATCATGTAAATCTTGTTAATCCTGTCAAAGTTATAGCGGGCGAGTTAACCCGCACACTGCCAAAGTTGTTTTTAAGTTGTTCAAGTTGTTTTCATTCCCTAACGCCGACTGGAGAAACGGAAAAACGCAGATGTGACTTTTCATTCTTATCTCTTCGTTCGACACTACCCCTCAGCGTGCATCTATCATACGCAAGGCGGGACAGGTGACTGCGGAATCCGGGTTGCGCCATTCGTACGGAAAAGTTTGGCACTGACGAGGTTTCACCGAATGGATTCGGCAGAGACCGTCTTGGGTCAACTGGGCACAAGACCCGTCTTCCTTGTTTTTCAAAACGAGACAGGTGCGATCCGGCGAGAGGTCGGTATGGTGCTCGATGAATTCCTCTTCCGTCAGTTTCAATACGGAGGCGATTGCAGAGATGTCGGCATCATTCAACCGAACGATTCCCGGAATGCGACAACAGTTCCCGCAACGGAGGCAATGGAAATCAGCCAATGCGGATGCGAGTACTTCTCCCTGTTCTTTCGTTTGCATGAGAAAAGCCTAACATGCCAACGCCGAAAAGTCAAAGGAGGGAGCAGGGGCGGCGGGGCGGCTAACGCCGCCAGCTGAAAAGATGAAAAGGTTAAATCGCCGCTTTGCGGCTTGAAATTGGCTGGCGATACCACCAACGACGTGGGGGCGCCGAAGACGACCTGAAAAAAGGATGAAGGTGGTACGCGAAGTGGTGAGGAGTGACGAATGAAGAATAGCCGCGTAGCGGTGATACAGAAACAGACGGGGTGAGCGAAGCGTAACCCCCGGTAACGCCATCCCATACGAAATCGCCGCGTAACGGTGACACAACGTGCGATGACAAGAACATTGTGGCGACGGCTTCACCGTCTTTTCGAACGACACTCGACATGGGACACGAGACATGTACCCTCTCGTCACTCGTCGCTGGCGGTCTTGCCGCCCTGTGTCGCCGCTACGCGGCTTAAGTGGTTGTGATTGCCCCCCCGCCTGTACCTGTGTCGCCCCTACGGGGCTACGGGAGGAACAACGTCCTCGTTGCCTGTAACTTCGCTGCGCGAAGTAGTGACAAGGTGGCTAACGCCGCCAGCTGAGAGGCGAGGAAGCTGAAAGGCTGAGAAGCAGGGAAGACGTGTCGCGTGTCATTCGATTGCAAT
>JAFYDR010000111.1 GCA_017544725.1 Kiritimatiellia bacterium | reverse complement strand
TCGTCGTTACGCGGTGGACGCGACGGAGCGCGTCCCTCCCCATCCGTCACTGCAACCTCTGGTTGCTTACTTCTCAGCCTCTCAGCTTCCCCGCTTCTCAGCCGGGCGGCTCCGCCGCCCTGCGAAGTTATAGGCAAGCGCATTTCCAATTTTCGGGCTTTCCTTACGTCTAGGAAAACAGTAGAATGGAAGCGTTTTTATAACTTGGTACGTTTGAGGAGAACTATGAAAGTACAGACGATCAATGGTTTGTTGGCTTTGTCGGCTGCCGCCACGCTGGTGGGCGGATGTTGTCTTTTCGGAGGGAAACCGGCTAACCCGATTTCCCGCTTGCAGACGAACTGGTTGGATTTGGCGTTCGGCGTCGATACCGCTCCGGTCTTCGGTTGGCAGATGAACTGCACGAAAACCTGCGCTGCGCAGAAGTCCTACCGGATTCTCGTTTCGACCGATCCGCAGATGCAGAATCTAGTGTGGGACAGTGGCACGATTGAAAGTCCGTTGTCGGCGGCGATTCCGTACACGGGCGTGAAGCTTTCCCCCATGACGCGGTACTGGTGGACGGTGGAAGTCACCGGTGCGATGGGAAAGACCTTTACTGCCGTACCGACCTTCTTCGAGACGGGCGTGGTTGATCCTCGCCAGTGGGAAGGTTCGCAGTGGATCATGGCGAAGCCGCTGGAGGGCGGCAAGGCCAACCCGCACCCCGCGATGGCCGTACGTAAGATCGTGAAAAACGACAAGGCAGTTGCGAGCGCCAAGTGGTATGTGACGGGACTGGGCGTCTTCGAGGCGTTCATCAACGGCAATCGCGTTTCGAATCTGGACCTCAACGGTCGGCAGTACTTCGACGAACTGAAGCCTGGTTTCACCGACGCGCGCAAGATGCGCCAGTACTTCTCGTATGACGTGACGCACCTGATCAACAAGGACGCGGGTGCCGAGAACATCCTCTCCGCGATTGTCACCAGTGGCTGGTGGAGCGACCAGATCACTGGCAAGATCGGCAAGCAGGATGCCTTCCGTGGCCTGTTCGTGGTGAACTACACCGACGGGACGCAGGCTCGTTTCGGAACGGACACCAGCTGGGATGCCGCCTTCAAGGGACCCGTCGTGAAAGCCGAGATCCACTACGGTGAGGATTTTGACGCACGTGAAAGTCTCGCTTGGATGACGGAACCTGCGTTGGGTGACGGTTGGAGCAAGGCTGTTGCCAACACCGAGTTCAAAGGACGCATTGATTCGTTGATCGGTCCGTCCGTTCGCGTCCGCAACGACTTGCAGCTCCGTCCCGTCTCTCTCAAGGTCTATGACCTCGACCATCCGACGGATGTTTCGACGAACCAGTTCGGCGTGGGCAAGCTGATTCGTGAGTATCAGGACGGCGCACAGGTCGAGCTGGACGCGGGAGAAATGCTGGTGGTGGATTTCGCGCAGAATGCGGTCGGCTGGGAGAATCTCCAGCTTTCCGGCGGTGAGGGTACGAAAGTGACCATCAAGCACTCGGAGTTCCTGAATGATAACAAAGGGTTGAAGAGCCGCGGCAATGATGGTCCGGAGGGGATTCCTTACTTCCGTAACCTCCGTCGTGCGCGCGCCTACACCACGTTGACCCTCGGTGGAAAGGCTGTGGAGAACTACCATCCGTCGTTCTCCTTCTACGGATTCCAGTACCTCGCCATCACGACTACCGCCAAGGTCACCTTCCAGAAGATTCGTGCGGATGTCGTCACCTCCGTGCTGGAAGGGACGGACACCGGATGCCTGAAGACCTCGAACGAGAAGGTCAATCGCTTGATTGCGAACTGCCGTTGGGGACACTACGGCAATTACCTGAGCGTTCCGACTGACTGCCCGCAGCGCGACGAGCGTCTGGGCTGGACGGCGGACACGCAGGTGTTCACGCCGGCAGCCGCCTACGGCGCCACCACCTACGGCTTCCTTTCCAAGTTCATGCGCGACATGCGCGATTCGCAAGAAGGAACGGAAGGCGGTTATCCGGGCGTCGCCCCCTATGCGCAATACGGGAACAACCGCGGACACGTCGGCTGGGCCGATGCCGGCATCTTGGTGCCGTACTACATGTGGAAGGCTTACGGTGACACGACGATTCTTCGCGACAACTGGGCATCCATGTGCAAGTACATGGACTACATCGAGAGCAAGAACGGACCTACCCCGCACTGGGGCGACTGGCTTGCCTACAATCCGCCGGAACATCCGCAGAAACCGGAATACCAGCAGTATCTCTGCGCCGCCTACTACGTGTGGGATGCGCGTATCATGGCGGAGATGGCCGAGGCGATTCAGGCGAAGGGCGATGTCAAGCGTTTCACCGAAATGGCCGAGAAAGCGAAGAAGATCTTCCAGGATACCTATCTGGAGGCGGACGGTACGGTGAAGCCGATGTGGCAGACGCAGACTGGTTACCTCTTTGCCTTGATGCTCCAGCTCAACAAGGATGAGAAGTCTTTCGCTGCAACGAAAGCCGCGCTTCTCAAGCGGATTAAGGACAATGGCGATCGTCTGGAGACCGGCTTCCTCGGCACCTCGATCATCCTGAACACCCTGACGAAGCTGGGGTGCACGGATGTCGCCTACACGCTGTTATTGCAGGAGAACGAGCCTTCCTGGCTTTACTCCGTCAATCAGGGCGCGACCACGATGTGGGAACGCTGGAATTCCTACACCAAGGCCAAGGGCTTCGGGAGTGCGGGTATGAACTCGTTCAACCACTACGCCTACGGTGCGGTTCTCGACTGGATGTTCAACACGATGGCGGGCATCCGCTACGATCCCGCCCAGCCTGGCTATCGGAACTTCATCCTCAATCCGAACCCGGATCGCCGGATCGGCAAGGTGCGTGCTGCCTACCGTACGCCCTACGGGCGGGTGTTCAGTGCGTGGGAATACGTCGATGTTAGTGGCGATGTCAAGCCGGGTTGGTCGTACAGTGCGACCGTTCCCGCCAACACGACCGCGCTCGTGATGATTCCCTGCCCGAACGGGGAGAAGGTCACCATCAACGGGAAGCCGGCGAAAGCGGTGAGCGAGGCTGAAGACGGCCTCACCTACATCGGCATCCAGAACGGGTGCGCGACCTTCCGCGCGGTCTCCGGAAGCTTTACGGCTTTCGTGCAGTAACACGAACGTGCCGCGTTTTTTGACAGATCTGAACGGCGCCGATTCCATCGGAATTGGCGTCGTTCTTCGTAGGGAGCTGACTTTTCTGGAAGCGGCCTATCGTGCGGGGGACGAGGCCGCGATCCCTTCTTTGCGGATACCGGTCTTGCAACGGCTTGCGGGATGTCGGCCCGATTCGGAAGGGAATTTCTGTTTCCGTGGAGTCGTGCCGTCCGTGCAACGTGTCTCTTGGATGGAACGGGGAATCGCCATCCTGTTGCTCCTGTTGCTCTCCCCGCTTTTTCTGTTGCTTTCGTTTGCCGTCCTGTGTCAGGACGGTTTTCCGGTTTTCTTTCGGCAGCAGCGAACAGGATTCAACGGGAAACCGTTTGTGCTATACAAGTTCCGCACGATGTCTCCGCGTGCGGAGTCGCAACAAGTGGAATACTGTGCGAAAGCAAGGAAAGACCGCACTTTCAAGCTCTCCGATGATCCCCGTGTCACGCGGCTGGGACGATTTTTACGCGGAGTGTTTCTGGACGAGCTTCCGCAGCTGGTGAACATCGTCAAGGGCGAAATGCGCTTTTGCGGTCCACGACCTCTCCCGTTCACCGATCATGCGCACTACTCGCATGCCGGACAGCCCCTGCGCCTGTTGGGCGTACCGGGGTTGACCGGACTTTGGCAGATCGGTGGTCGGAACGATCTGTCGTTCGACGAGATGTGCCTGCTCGATTATTTCTATCTCTGCAACCGCACGTTACGCCTCGACAGCTGGATTCTGTGGCGCACGCTTTGTATCATACTAACCGCGCCGCAAGCGACGCGACACTAGTTCGGTGGTGGTGTGGCGTAGGCGCACCTGCGTTTTGTGCGCGTAAGCCGACAGTTCCGTTGTTTAGGCGTAACTGTGCATACCGGTGAAAAGACGGGAGACGTTGATCCAGGTCAGCGTGAGAATAATGAAAAGCAGACCTGTCGCGAGCAATAGAAAAATGCGACGTGGACGGGTGACACCGTGTTGCAGATGGTAATGGAAATAGGCGGCATAGATCATCCAGGTCGCGAGAGACCACATTTCCTTCGGATCCCATGCCCAGTAATGTCCCCAGCAGAGCTGTCCCCAGATGGAACCCAACAGCAGTCCCAGTGTCATCAAGAAGAAACCACAGGCGACTGTTTGGTGTACGGCGTCTGCGCGGCGTTGCAACAAGGCGGAATCGAAATGGGTGTTGTCCGTTGCTTTCCAAAAGGGGAATGCCAGAATGGTGGCACGGGCAAGCAGGACATAGGCGGCAACATAGCTGCCCACATGAGGTACGATAATGGGACTCTTCAAGGCGGGCGGCAGCATACGTACGCTTTCGTCGAAAACGAAACCTGCTGGGAAGAGAATCAGGACGCCGAGTGCGGCGTCGGAGAGTTGCGTGTCCAGTCCGTTCTTCCAGCGGTTCCATTGGGAGAGCGGCCAGAAGACCACCGCCATGCAGAGGAAGAACTCAAAAAGGTTTTGCATCGGCGGATGGCCGGTGTGGATGCCCCGCCAAATCAGGGAGACACAGGCGGCGAGAAATCCAGCGAACCAGAAGATACGGGAAAGCTTGACACGTCGCCAGAAAAGAATCGTAAGCAGAAAGCAGACGAACGTGCTGTAAATCAGTAATCCCTGTAATGTGTATTTAATCGACATGAGGGGGGAGGCGGCAAAGCCACCAGCGGGATAAGCTGGTTAAGCGTGTTAGGCGTGTTAAGCTGAGAAGCGGGGGGTGAAGCCGTCAGTCGATTCTAGAATCGCTAGTTGCTCAAGGGGCGAAACAGCAAACGAAAAGCCTTGACACTGTTTAACTACCCAACCACCCAACTACCCAACCACCCAACTACCCAACCACCTAGCTACCCAACTAAAAAAGCGTGTGAATCGGAGGGTGCTGTGCACACCGCGGTTCACACGCTTCAACAGGTCTCTACGCGGTCAGGTTATTTCGCGAGAGCGGCGCGGACTTCATCCGCACGGTACGCGGAACCGAGGAGGCAGTTCTTCTCGTAGATGAAGTCGGCGTACTCCTTCATGAAGATCTTACCCGGCTTGCGCAGATCGAACTCCGCGGGCTTATCGCGGAAGAGCTCGCGGTGGACGCGGCACCAGACCAGACGTCCGTCGGTGTCGATGTTGATCTTCGTGACACCGCGCTTGGCCGCGCCGAGGAACTGCGTCGCATCGACACCCTTCGCGCCGAGGATTTGTCCGCCGGCGGCGTTGATACGCGCGACCTCGCCCGGAGGAACGGAGGAGGAACCGTGCATGACCAGCGGGAATCCCGGAAGCTGACGCTGAATCTCTTCGAGAATGTCATAGCGGAGCTTTTGGTCACCAGAGAACTTGAACGCACCGTGGGAGGTACCGATCGCGACTGCCAGGGAATCCACACCGGTCTTTTCAACGAATTCTTTCACGGAATCCGGATCGGTCAGTTTTGCATCGGCTTCGGAAACGGTGACGTGTTCTTCCACGCCGCCCAGCTGGCCGAGTTCAGCTTCCACAACCAGACCCTTGGCATGAGCTGCATCGACAACACGCTTGGTGGTGGCGACGTTCTCATCGAAGGACTTGGAGGAGGCATCGATCATGACGCTGGA
>JAFYDR010000110.1 GCA_017544725.1 Kiritimatiellia bacterium | reverse complement strand
TCGTCGTTACGCGGTGGACGCGACGGAGCGCGTCCCTCCCCATCCGTCACTGCAACCTCTGGTTGCTTACTTCTCAGCCTCTCAGCTTCCCCGCTTCTCAGCCGGGCGGCTCCGCCGCCCTGCGAAGTTATAGGCAAGCGCTCCGCCCGTGCCGTGCGCGGGAATGTTCATGGGAATAACTTGAAAAGTACCGCATCTCGTCACTCGTCACTGCCGCCTCAAGCGGCTCGAAGTTATCGGTAAGTTTGGATTGCGGAAGCGGGAAAGTCGTGCTAAAATAATTTGCCTTTGTTGTGCAGGAAACGGTGCCTCGAAATGCTTGTGCGGGATCTGTTTCTGGTGTGATTCGGAAAGAGGAGGGTGTCAGTGAAAAAGATCTTGGTTTTGTCGATGGTTGCGACTGTGACGGCTGTATATGGCGGTTTTTGGGATACGGTGAACCGTGTCCAAAAGACGGTGGAAACAGTGAACGCAGTTGGTGAGTTGATCAACGGCGAGAAGAAGAATGCTACGACGCAACCGCAAGATGCCGCCAAGGCGAAGGCGGAGGCGGAAGCCGCCAAACGGACGGCACCTGTGACAACTGCGGCCTCGAATCTGCGTACGAGCGCGAATCAGGTGGCGGCAGCTGCGGATCCGGCGTTGATCGCGTCCTTCGCCACCGCGCGTACTACGGCGACCGATACCGCCGTTCCGGAAGTCAGTTATGGAACGGTCACCTTGAAGAAACCTGCGACGCCTGAACAGATTGCCGAAGCGAAGACTACTTATTTGGGCGACAAGCGCAAGCTGGAGAACGCTTCTATTCGCTTCGAGGGAAAAACGGTGGATGACGCTACGGTGGCAGCCACTCTTGCGGCTTTTCACCCGGCGGGGAATGTGAGCGCGCGGGATTGCGCGATAACCACACTTGCCCCGTTCGCCTTGCTTCGTAACTTGCAACAACTCTCACTGGAGAAGATTGACTGCTCGGACATGAAACCATTGGCCGGTTTGACCAGACTGAAGTCCGTGCGGTTGCACTATAGTAAAATCGGAGACTTCACACCGCTCGCCACACTTTCCTCGATGCGCGAGCTAGACCTCTACGGAGCGACTCTCTCCAGCCCTTTCACACCGCTCGCGGCCTGTTCGCAGTTGGAGTCGATTGACTACTATGCAACCAAGGCGGATCCATCTCTGTACGATTCGTTGGGCGATTTGAAACAGGTGAAGAAGTTCCAAGGTGGTCTCTCGAAGATGACTTCGCTCTCTTGGCTTCGTCGTGTACCGAACGCGGAAGACCTGACGATCTTTGCGGAGAAATTGGAAGACTTCGATGCGATCGGGACGGTAACGGCATTGAAGCGTTTCAAGGGATGGAACATGAGTGGAGACAGCATGTCCACGAAACTCGGTGACCTCAAGTTCCTTGCGAATTGCAAGAATCTGGAGATTGTCGAGTTGCCCGGCAGCGATTATTCCAATCTGGAAGTTCTGACCGCATTGCCGAAGCTCCGTGAACTCTCGCTGAACGGAGCGGTCTCCTCTCTCGATCTCGCGTTTCTTCGGTCGATTCCCGGATTGGCACTGTTCACCATCTCGAAGCCGAAAGGAGACGTGAAGGGATTCGATGCGGTATTCTCATTGAAAAAACTCACCTCTCTCAACATTCAGGGGGTACCAGGGGTTACGTCGATTGCGGGACTGAAGGGGTGTGCGGGATTGAAAGAACTGACGGTTTCGAAAGGCGTTTTCCCGGAAGCGGAGATCGCCGAACTGGATGCTTTGATCAAGTCCAACAACAAGTATGGAAAGGTTCGTCAGTACTGACGTGGTAACTTTGCGCCCGAATGTCGATCGGGTGTATGGGAGAAACAGACAACGGTAATCCGAATCGCGTGACGGGCTGACGACCGGTGACTAAGTGGTCGCGGGAAAGGAGCCTCACAAGGTCGGGACAAGCAAGGAGAGACAAAATGGCAGTTACAGAGACAACTCGCACTTCATGGATCACGCGCCTCGGCGATTCCTTCAAGGGAGTCCTCACCGGATTGGCGATGTTTATCGGGGCGTTCCCCCTTCTGTTCTGGAACGAGGGACGCGCAGTCGCGACAGCCAAGGCGTTGGCGGAAGGGGAGAACAATGTGACTTCTCTGCAGTCGGCAGCTGTCGATCAGGCGAACGAGGGGAAGCTCATCCATTTCACCGGCAAAGCGGAAACACAGGATGTCTTGACCGATTCGATTTTCGGCTTTTCCTTCACGGGAATTCGGTTGGAACGTTCCGTCGAGATGTACCAGTGGTCGGAGAAGACCTCGACGCACAAACAAAAGAAGCTAGGCGGCGCGGAAGAGACGGTGACGACCTATTCTTACCAGAAGGTTTGGGCGTCTAGAGTGATTGACTCTAGCGGGTTTAAGGAAGCTGGACACGATAACCCCACTCAGATTCTCGTTCCGGAAAAACGTTTTTACGCGCAGAACGTGACGGTCGGCGGATTCACGCTGGATGAGAACCAGATTAAGAGAATCGGGCAATCCGAGCAGTACGCCATTCCCGCTGAGGTGAAGGACGCAACGATTCCCGGTATGACGGTCATTCGTATGCCGGGCAACAGCGGTTACTACATCACGGCTGCGCAAACGACGGCGCAAGCAGCTGCTCCCATTGTACCAGTTGTAGCAGGGAGCAATGGGGTTGCGGCTGTTGCCGGTGCCGTGACGAACGCAGCTGCTGCCGTTGCCTCCAACGTGGTCGCGGCCGTGGCTGGTGCCACGCAGACGATTCCCGCGCAGGCGAAGATTGGAGACATCAAGGTGACCTTCTCCGTGGTCCGTCCGCATGACATCAGCATCGTGGGTGTGCAGACTGGAAACAAGATCACCAGTTATGTTGCGGCGAATGGTAAGAAGGTCCAACTTCAGAATGACGGAACCCATACCGCTCAGGAAATGTTCACATCCGCCAAGCAGAGCAACAAAATGTTGACTTGGTTCCTCCGGTTCGTCGGGTTCATGCTGATGTACATGGGACTCTCTGCAGTCTTTAAGCCGCTGTCCGTGATCGGCGATGTGATTCCGTTTGTCGGAACGATAATCGGTATGGGCACGGGGCTGGTTGCGGGATTGATTGCCGCAATCTGCACACTGATCACCATTGCTATTGCATGGCTCTTCTATCGCCCGGTAATCGGTATCATCTTGTTGATCGTAGCAGGTGCGCTTATCTTCCTCTTCATCCAGAAGAAGAAGGCCGCGAAAGCTGCCAATCCTGAGCAAAACCAGCCGACCGCTGCCGCATAAGGTTTGAGACTGTAGGCTGATGTAAGAGATGCGTCCCAATCACTCGAATGTAATCGAATGGTTGGGGCGTAAGCGTGTTAAGCGAAAGGAAGGCAGTAGGCAAGAGGCAGTAGGGAGTAGGAAAAGCGGCAAAGCCGCCAAGTGACTCAGCCCGAATGGCACTTAGTCCCATAGAGACACTTAGCCAGCTTACCCAGTCGGCGGCGAAGACGCCGTGCGTAACGACGAATGCTCTCGTCGATGAAATCAAAAGTTATTCCCATGAACATTCCCGCGCACTACGCGAGCGAGTTAGCCCGCGCTCTAAAGACAAAGTACTTCGCCCGTGCCCCGCGCGGGAATATTCATGAG
>JAFYDR010000109.1 GCA_017544725.1 Kiritimatiellia bacterium | reverse complement strand
GCTACGCTTGCCCCCGTCTGTGTACCTTCGCCCCTTCGGGCTTGTCAAAGTTATTCCCATGAACGTTCCCGTGCATGGCGTGGGCGGGGCGCTTGCCTATAACTTTGGGCCGCCAGAGGCGGCAGTGACGAGTGAAGAGTGACTAGTGACGAGATGTGGTAGTTTTCCAAGTTATTCTCCATGAACGTTCCCGCAAGGCGCGGGGGGGAGCTTGCCTATAACTTCGTTACGCGAAGCTGTGGCGAGTGAAGGAAATTTAAACATTTCTTTTTTTGGCGATTCGGCTTTCCATCCTCCGTAGATTTTAGTATAATAAAATTTCTTCGGGTGCGTGGTAAGAGTGGCGCAAAATGTTTACAGGTATCATACAAAAGGTCGGGCGCTTGACGCGGCTATACCGAAATCAGAACGGTTGGTCATTGCATGTCGCGTGTGAGCCGTGGTCTTCTCCGTGGGAAATCGGCGAGAGCATTGCGGTTCAGGGTGCCTGTTTTACCGTAACGTCATGGGATCGGGACGGGTTTACGGCTGACGTGCTGGATGAGACATTGCGGCGCACGGCGTTGCGTTCGCTTCGAGAAGGCGCGGCGCTGAATCTGGAACGCGCGCTTGCTGTGGGGGAACGCATGGGCGGCCACTTTGTAACGGGGCACGTGGATGAGGCTGGCGTGATTCGTTCCCTGCGACAGGTGGGACGCGACCTTGAACTGCGTGTCACCTGTACCCGAAGGATATCCGATCTCACGGTTGAGAAAGGGTCGATCCCCATCGATGGGGTGAGCCTGACAGTGACTGTGGTCGGAGAAGGATTTGTGGAAGTGGTGTTGATTCCCCACACGCGCGAGGCAACCAGCCTGAAGGAACGCAGGGTGGGGGATGAGGTGAATTTGGAAAGCGACATCTTGGGAAAGTATGTTGCTCGGTTGACGGGGTATGCGGTTTCTTCCGGAGTTACGGAGGAATTGTTAAAGGAGAACGGATTCGTATGAAAGGCAAGCCAGTTTTTTGTCTGGGGTTGACCCCTGCGTTGCAACGTACCGTACTGTTGAACTCGTTGCAGTTGAATCAGGTGAACCGTACTCGGCAGGTCATGGAATCCGCATCTGGCAAGGCGGTCAACATTGCTCGTTCGCTGGTCACGCTGGGAACGCCCGCCGATGTTTCCGGGTTCAACGGCGGCGATACCGGCAGACGTATGTTGGAGTGTCTCAAGGTGTATGGTGTCGGCAATGCGTTGACGCCGATGGCTCCGCCTACACGTATCTGTACCACGCTGCTAGACCAGCGGACGAAGGAGGTGACGGAGATTATCGAGGAGGCACCACCAGTCGATCTGCAGCTTATCAAGCAGATGTCCAACGATGCCAGCAAGCGTTTGATGAAGGCACCGCTCGTCATCATCGCGGGGACCCTGCCGCCGTTCGTGAGCGATCATTTCTACATCAAGTTCGCACAGGATGCGGAGAAGGCACATGTTCCCCTGATTATTGACTCGCACGGCACGGCCCTGCTCCATACCCTGCCGTTTCATCCGCTCCTCGCCAAGATGAATCTGCGTGAGTTGGGAACAACGTTCGGACAGAAAATGACGAGCGAGGAGTTGATTTTTGAGTCAATGCGGGAAATCTTCGCGAAGGGTGCGCAGAATGTGCTGGTTACGGACGGACCCAATCCCGCCTACCTGATGACGGCGGAGGGAATCAGCACTGTTCCGCTTCCGAAAATCCGCAACTGCCTGAACCCGATTGGGAGCGGCGATTGCGCGACGGCGGGGTTTGCGCATGCGTACCTGAACAAGAAACCGATTGCCCAGTGTGCCCGTTACGCGATGGCGTGCGGCGGGGCGAATGCCGAGACACTGTTGCCGTCGGACTTCGCAGTCCGTCGTGTCAGTGCACTCTACAAAGACTTGCAGGCGTTGTAGTATGGGTACGTGGTGTACACCAGTGGCTGGCGGATGCCAGCTGACGCTCAAGGTCGTGCCGCGTGCGTCCAAAACGGAGATCGCGTCCGATGACGGCGAATGGTTGCGTATCCGTTTGCAGGCACCGCCTGTCGATGGGAAGGCGAACGCCGCGCTGGTGCAGTATTTCGCCAAACTCTTTTCCGTTCCCAAGGGGTCGGTTGAAGTGGTGACCGGTGCGACGGCGCGTCTGAAGCGTGTGCAGGTGCGTGGTGTGACGCCCGATACTGTTATCGCCATTGTGCGTCAGGCGTTGGGATGAGACGGTCCTATCGTCCGCCCAGCGCACGGGAACCTAAGTGAGGATAATGTGAATATTGTTCACAAATCGCAATTGTCACAATTGTTCATGAATCACAAATGCCAATCGTTTTTATTGATGGCAATTGTGACATTTTGTGAACATTTTAGGTTTTTGGACAATGTGGTAGGTTGGTGTACGAAGAGATGCGCGATGAAGTTGGGAATGCTTGCACTTCTACTCGGTTTTGCGGGAAATGCGGTTGCTTCCGGTGTCCTACTGGAGGCGGAAACATTCGCGAATTGCGGAGGCTGGAAGACGGATACGCAGTTCGTGGACTGCATGGGATCCGCTTATCTGATTGCCCATGGAATAGGAATTCCCGTTGCCGACGCGGTTCATTCGCTCACCTTGCCCCATGCGGGCGCATGGCGTGTTTGGGTCAGGACGCGCGATTGGACGCCGGATTACGAGGGAGAGAAGCCGGGGCGTTTCCGTCTTGCGGTGAATGGACAGTCCCTGCCGTCTGTTTTGGGTGTCACGCCCGCGACTTGGGGATGGGCGGATGCTGGTACGTTCACCTGCGCGAATGCCGAGGTTGAACTTCAGTTGCAGGATATGACCGGATTCGACGGACGTTGCGATGCGATCTATTTGACCGATGACTTGACGGCAACCGCGCCGCCCGCCGAAGGTCCGGAACTGGCTGCGTGGCGTGCACAGATGTTCGGTGAAGCGGAAGCTCCTGCGACAACGCTGGACGGATTCGATCTGGTTGTTGTCGGTGGCGGAATCGCGGGAACGTGCGCGGCGATCGCCGCTGCGGAAGAGGACATGCGCGTGGCTCTGATTCAGGATCGACCCATGTTGGGCGGAAACGCCAGCGATGAAATCCGCGTGAAGACGCAGGGAGAAGAACGCCATCGCATCGTGACCGCCGTGAAGAACTGGAAGTCGAACGGCAATCCACAGCAAGACGCGGATACCAATCGGTTGTCGCAGGTCAATCTCCATACGAACATCGCCTGTTTCACCGGATACCGTGCCTACGGTGTCGTGACGAACGGAGCAGGGTTGATCGAAGCGGTCGATGCGCGCGCCGTGTCGA
Source organism: Kiritimatiellia bacterium (assembly GCA_017544725.1). Taxonomy (GTDB): domain Bacteria; phylum Verrucomicrobiota; class Kiritimatiellia; order RFP12; family UBA1067; genus RGIG8368. Next base: position 1,341 of record JAFYDR010000109.1, on the reverse strand, counting down.
GCGGGAGACGTTATCGCTTCTGCGCACCGTATGTTGTCGATAGCACGGGCGACGGTTGGGTGGCCTACTGGGCCGGTGCGGACTACCACATGGGACGCGAGGCAAAGTCGGAGTTTGGCGAATCCTACGCACCCGACACGGCGGATGCAAGCACGATGGGGTGCAGTATGCTTTGGACTTCCGCTCTGGGCGAGGAGGCAATCGCGTTTCCCGATGTTCCGTGGGCATTGCCGGTCAGCGGGACGCGTTCCGCAACGAGCGGGGACTGGACTTGGGAAACGGGACTCGGAGTCTCGGAAAACACCATTTACGATGCGGAGATGTTACGCGACCGTCTGCTCCGCGCCGTGTACGGCTCCTTCTCGAACGCCAAGAAAAAGGCGGAAAACGCCAATCGGTACTTGACGTGGGTTCCGTTCAACGCAGGGCGACGCGAGTCGCGCCGGATTGTCGGGGAGTACTTCGTGAAACAGGACGATGTGGTCAATTCCGTCTATTTTGACGACGCGGTTGCGAGCGCGACGTGGCCGATTGACCTGCACTATTACAACGGCAACAGCGGGTACATCGCGGGGACCCACCAGTACAGCGTTCCGAAGTGGTATATTCCGTACCGGGCGTTGATCTGTCGTGATGTGCGCAACCTCTTCCTCGCGGGACGGTGCGCCAGTCTCACCCATGTCGCGATGGGTAGTAGCCGCGTGATGAACACGTGCGGACAGATGGGAGTTGCCGTCGGGTATGCGGCTTCGCTTTGCAAAAAGTACGGATGCCTGCCACGCGACATCTATTGCGTCCCTGAACGGACACGGGAACTGCAGGGTTTGATCGGTGGCAGCTGGCCGGAGGAGGCAGAGGAGGACGACGACATTCCCGAATTCTCCGTGGTCATCGATAACGAAGACACGCTGCATACCCAGTTGAGCGGTACGTGGATCGTCAGTACCAGCGCGAGTCCCAACAATTACTACGCGGCCAATTACTATGTCAATAAGAGCAATGGAAGGTCGGAACACTCCGAAAACACCTGGTTCGCCTTTCTGCCGTCCCTTCCCGAAAAGGGATTGTACGAAATCGAGTTGCTGTGGAATTCCTCTTCCGCACGGGCGACAAATGCGCCTGTTGAGATTGTCGCGATGGACGGCGTAGTGACGCAACGTGTGGATATGACCGCAAACGGCGGCACCTTCCGTTCGCTGGGGCGGTGGAGTTTCGATCCGAATTCCGAAACGCAGCCGATGATTCGTCTGCTCACTGTCAGCGCAGCCAGTACACAGGCGGGAAGCGCATACGTAATTGCAGACGCCGTGCGTGTGACGCGCTCGTACGATACGATTGTCG
>JAFYDR010000108.1 GCA_017544725.1 Kiritimatiellia bacterium | reverse complement strand
TTGCGGAATATGCCGAGACGCACGTGGCAGAGTTCATGATCAAGACGAGAATTTTCGACATCATCTCCGATTCCATCATTGACTACGACAAGAAAAAGATGGAAGAGGTCACACGTAGTGTCGCAAATCGAGAGTTGATCTGGGTCACCATGCTCGGTGGAGTCATCGGATTTATCGTAGGGGCTCTCCAAGGCGTGGTCATTCGTCTGCTAGAGACGATTTTCTAGACGCCGAGAGATTCTAGAAGTTCGCGTGTTTTTAGCCGTGGTGGTTTTTTGGTCGATGTTTGCGGCACCGCTTGGTGCACGCTTCGCTCACCCCGTCTGTACATGACGCCCTTCAGGGCTAAACGATCACGATACGCATGCCCCTCCCGTTCGATTGCAATCGACAGCAATCGATGGCTACCGATGACACGCGACAAACGACACGCGACACGCTTCCTTCATTCTTCATTCTTATCTCTTCATTCTTCATTGCCTCCTTCGGCGGCTGGCGGTCCCGCCGCACTTTGTGCCAAAAATTCGTGTTGCTCGAAAAGGAGAAACATGAGAAAATGCCAACGTATGTTGGCGTTCATCCAAAAGTTGGTTGATGCGGTCTATCCGCGAATCTGTCCTATCTGCGGTAAACCCGCAGATCGACTGGATCGTCATATCTGTTGGGATTGTTTTTCTTCCGTGGAGTTGTATCGCGACAGCCTGTGCGATATCTGCGGACATTTTGCCGAGAGTCATGTGCAGCATCGTTTCGTATGTAGCACGTGCCAGCATGTGAAACCTGCTTTTGATCGTGCCCGTGCTGCTGGACGTTACGAACAGGGGTTGCGTACGCTTATTCATTCCTTCAAGTATCGTCATGCTCTCTACCTGAAGCGTGACTTGGTGGATCTCCTTGACGGGTGTCTCTCTGCACATTTCGATCCCGAACAGGTTGACGTGGTTGTTCCGGTTCCCTTGCACCCGTTGCGATTTCGTGAACGGTCTTATAACCAGTCTGCGGTTTTGGCGCAGGAGCTTTCGGTGCGAATTGATCGGCATTATGATCCCCATGTGCTGGAACGGACTCGGCAAACCGAAACGCAGACGCACTTTCACGCCGCCGAGCGGCGAAAGAACATGATGGGCGCATTTTCCGTCGCGCGTCCGGAATGGGTTCGACATCGAACCGTTCTCGTTGTGGATGACGTGATGACTACGGGGGCAACGCTCCATGCCTGTGCGCAGGCGCTCAAGCAGGCAGGCGCCGACACCGTTTGGGGTATTGCGTTGGCGAGAGGCGTGTGATTGATGGTTGCGAATAGCGAAAAATAAAGGTACACTAGAAGGCATGAAACAGACGGACAAGAGACCAGCGGACGAGGATGCAGACGAAGAGTTGTTGCAGGATACGGAACCGGATCAGACATCATACAGCATCACGCCAGAAATGCGGCGCGATGGGAGCGGTCATGCGATTCCGCTGACGCCGAGGGACGTGGCGCGGAATCAGGGTGTGGAAAAACTTTTCTCTGCACGTATTCCTGGATTGCCAATCGATGCGGATCCGTCGGAGACAAGAACAGAACCGCAAACCATGTCCAATTGTGTGGAGGAGTTGCTTCGGCGTCTGGGTATCCAGCAAAGCCCCTGGCTTGATCAACTGCTGGAGAAGTGGACAACGCTGGTGCCGCCTGAAGTCTCACAGTTCGCGACACCGGGCAAATGGGACAGTGAACGGCGCATCCTCTATTTGTATGTCCAGTCAGCAACTAAGTTGTTTGAAATCCGCAGGAAATATCTCCGTGTGATCGAGACCGCCGTCAGAGCGTTTGCCCCCGATAAACAAATCCGTCAAGTCCGTCTCATGCAAAGTGTCGTCCAGTAGCTGGAGTGGGCAACTGACGCCACTAGCGGGTAAGCTGGTTAAGCGTGTTAAGCTGAGAAGCGATGTGGACAATGGAGACGATGGGGACAATGGAGACAGGGGTTTAGCCGCCAGTCTCGCCAGTCCGTTCCGTTGCGGGCAACGGGGACGTTGCCTTTCCCGTGGGCGGCTAACGCAGCGATACAATCAAACCACCTAACTACCAAACTACCTAACCACCTAACTAGTACTCCACCCAACCACCGCACCATCTAACTCTTCCGCTCGCCTAACGTGCGTCGGCAAGTGCGAACAAGGATGCGGAATAGAGTCTGCCGCCGATTTCACCCCAAGTGTCTGCTTTGGCGTTCGGATGCCAAGCCTTGCGGACGGTATCGGCTTCCGTCCGTTCCCCTGCGGCACGGAAAGCAATGACCTTCGCATAGTCGCGGTAACTGTCGGCAGGTTTCGACTCGCTGCTCGAGGAAGAGAGTTCGCGGATAATCCTTTTGCCGAGAAGGGGAAGACCGTCAAAGGAAGCACCTGCGGTCAGGAAGGCGTGTGCGGTCAATGCGCGCAGACTCTCGGACTGGGAAATTTGTCCGCCTCGGTGATAGACCACTGTACCGTTGTCGTGCATGACATTGCGGAGCCAACGCAGTCCCTTTCGTAGGGGGAGGCGGGCTTCAGCGATGCCCTGTCTTTCGGCAAGGGAAAGCATGCGGACATTCCATGCTGTCAGTGCTGTGTTTCCCTGCGAACCGTCTTCGTAATCCCACCCGCCCGACTGCGTTTGTTCGTACGCGATTCGGTTGACTGCTTTTTCCAAAGCGGGACGCAGACCGTTGTGCGTCGGCAATAAGGCAGCGAGGGCGAATGCCGTAATGGATTGGTTATAGGACTGTACGCGTCCTTTTTGACCGAACGAACCATCGTTTTGCTGCATCGAGATAAGAGCGCGGCATGCAGATTGAACGGTGTCAGATGCCGGGTCGCGGGATGCGAGGGCCAATGCGGCCAGGGCGGTCAGGGCAGGGCGGTACGCTTCGCAACCACCAGCGCGGCTGGGCGACCAACTGCCATCCTGTTCTTGAAGGGAAGCGATCCAGTCGAGGTCATTCGGGAGCGGCGACGTCGGATCGCCAGACTTCCAGAGAATCGAGGCTGCCAATGCGAGGAGAAGGACGAGGATGGCAGCGCGAGACATCCATTTTCGAAACCGATACGAACTGAACGCGGAGGGAAGGAAATGGCGGGAAGGCGTCTCGTCACGTTCAGCTTCACACTTCACGGCGGCAAGAATTCGGTCGGTCAGTTGCGGTGATACGGCGGGCATGGAAAGCGAGCGAAGTCGGTTGACGAGGGAGAGAAAATCCTCCCTGTCGCCGGATGAAAATTCATTCAGATGTTCGCTGATCGTCATTTTTCCTTTCCTTTCATTGGAGAGCCTGATTCGTCGTTCTGCAAAAACTCCCGCATTCTCGCGAGTGCGTGAAACATGCGCGATTTCACGGTTCCTTCCGGGATTCCCAGAATGCGGCCGATTTCTGCGTATGGGCGTTCTTCGAAGACACCCAGTACGATGACCTGTCGCAATCCGTCGGGGAGTGTTTCCAGCAGACGCAACACATCCTGCCGATTTTCCACATGCTGGGTGTCGGAGACATCCTGTTGCACAGGCGCGTCAACCGGTTCCTCCGGCATGGGGACTTCGCCCCTCTCACGCCGTTTCCGTTTCCGTAGCTCGTCGAGCCAGACTTGTCGGGCGACAAGCAACAGGAACGTTGTGAATTTGGCGGAGGGCACATACCGGTTGCGATATCGGAAAATCCGCAAGAAGGTTTGCTGTACCAAATCCTCTCCATCATATTGAACGCCGGAACGGACAAAATAGTTCAAGAGGTTTTGTTGATGACGGGAAACCAATACCGCGAAAGCATCTTGATCGTTCTGTTCGCGGACGCGTACCATCAATTCTTCGTCAGAGATGGCAGGATCTGCGGCTCGCGTCATGGCTGTTTCCGGAGCACTGGATGGTTTCCCAGCGGTTTGACCCATTGGGAAATGGTTTCAAGGACGGAGGATGTGTTTGCGATTGTTCCGGTGACGGGTTGGTGCGGGGTGATCCAGCCTAGCGAACAGAGGATCGAAAGGATGATCAACGCCTTTGCTCCACCGATCACACCGCCCAAAATCGCATCGAACGGCTGAGGCACGACGAACCGGATGACTTTCCGCAAAATATGGCTTGTCAAGATTCCGACCGAAATACAAACCACGGTGATGAGCACGAACGCGGCAAGCTGGTTCGCGAATTGGGAGGCTCCAAGCAACTGGTTTTCCTGCGCCCAGGCGGAGAGGGGCGCGGAACCGAAGTAGGCGGTCAGAGCCGATGCTGCGAGCCCCAGCAGCCGTCCGATCTCCCCGGAACAGCCGTGCTTGAACCCCAAGACGATCAGCACAAGAATACCGCCTAGGATCAGGTAGTCGAGCCCCTGTAGCGAGTGTAAAAATTCGTCCATTGTCCCTCGCTCCGATTTAGAGAGATTTCAACCATTTCTCGAAGGTTTCGTCCTTCGATCCAGATTTCAGCAGGGAGAGGTAGAAGTTCCCGTACGCGCGCGCTTCCGGGATTTTCTGTTGCAGGTGATACAGGGATGCGATCTGTTTCAGAGTTTCTGGACTGAACGGGGAACGAGCGATAGCCTTGTTCAGAATCGCTTCAGCGTCCTTGTAGCGTTTCAGCTGAATTGCCAACGTCGCGGCACGCAGGTAACAGTCCTGATGGGTAGGTTGCAACCGCGAGGCGCGCTGGAATGCCTCCAGCGCCTCCGCCTTCAGTCCCTGCCTTGTATAGGCGACGCCTAGACCGAACTGTGCATTGAAGGATCCTGCGTAACTGTTAATCGCGCTCTTGAAATGCTTGATCGCTTCGTTGTACTTCCGTGTAGCGAGAGCTTCACTTCCCATCTCGATCAACTTGTCCGCTTTCGCCTTGCTTGCAGCGTCCGGTTTTTCGGCGGGACGTGCGTTCCGTGCGATCATGCCCTCCAGCTGTTTGATTTTCTGTTCCGCCTTCCCATAGTAGGGATCGTTCTTATCGCAGAGGACGCGGAAGAGACTGAATTGATCGATTGCTTCTTCAAACAACCGGTATTGATCGCGATAGAGTGTTCCGAGGTTGTAATAGGTTGGGGCATATTTGGAATCGATCTTCTGCGCGTTCAACAGGTGCAACCGATATTGGGGATAATTGTGCTTCGAATACTCGACTCGCGCGATCCCGTTCAGAACCGCCGCACGGGATTCGGGCGTGGCGAGATCCGTATTGTATGCCTGCCGGAAGTAGCGTTGCGCTTCGTCGAACTTCTGTTCGTGGAAAGCGATCTCTCCCAACCCTGCGAGGGCTTCACCATGTCCAGGTTTGTAACTCAACGCTTCTTTGTAAGCATCCGTCGCCTTTGCAAGATCACCCAACTGCAGATAGGAACTGCCGAGGAGAGTGCACGCCTCGACTGAGTTCGGAATCAGTTCGCTCGCTTTCGCCAGCTTGGCTGCCGCCTCCGAAAAATTTCTGGCCTTGTATGCCTCAATACCATCCGAAAGGCACTGTTGACCAGACTGCCCTGATCCGCATCCCGCAAGTACGAGACATGCGGCAATCAAGGAAAAACAACCAAAAAAGATCTTGTTCATGGTGCGAAAATCCTTCCGAGGGTTCAAAAACACATTCGCTAAATCACAACTAGTATAACCTTTTTGTGGAGAAAAGAAAAGGGTAAACCTAAAAAACTCGCCTGCCTATAACTTCGCTGCGCGAAGTAGTGACGAGTGACGAATGACGAGAGAAATTTCACGCGGAGACGCAGAGGTTCGCATGAGGCCGCAGAGAATGGGGAGGGGCAACGTCCTCGTTGCCTTGCCTATAACTTCGCTGCGCGAAGTAGTGACGAGTGACGAGTGACGAGATGCGGTAGTTTCCAAAGTTATTCCCATGAACGTTCCTGCGCGTGGCGCTGGCGGAACGCTTGCCTATAACTTGATCAAATGTTGCCAATATCCAATATTGCCAATAATCAGTTCCAATAACCAATCTGGGACTGGCAACATTGGGACTGGCAACATTTCCACATTGGCAACATTCTCAATGTTATTCCCATGAACGTTCCCTCGCCTCAATAATTGATCACATGAAGGTAACGGGGACGTTGCCCCTCCCAAGGCGGCTAGCGCCGCCAGTGTGTTAAGTGTCCCTACGGGACTAAGTGCCCTTCGGGCTAAGTCACTTCGGGGCGAAGCCCCACTTCGTGCCAGAGGTTCACTTAGGGGGAAACCCACTTAATCCCATCTCTCGTCATTCCGTCACTCGTCATTGGCGGCTCAGCCGCCACCTTCATTCGTCATTTTTCTTTCTTCATTGCCGACTTCGGCGGCTCGCTTAGCCTTTCAGCTTCCCCGCCTCTCAGCTGGCGGCTTTGCCCCCAGCTTCATTTTCGGCTTGAAGCGAACGGAAAAGAACTTTACAATACATCGAAAAATGGAGATTGACCATGACACTTGCTTCTTCAACTGAAAAACGAGCGTTGGTTCCCGCCTCTCTCGTTTTCCCGTTCATTCTCGTCACGTTCCTGTTCGCCCTGTGGGGCTTTGCCAACGACATCACGAACCCGATGGTCGCCGCGTTCAAGAACATCCTCTTGATCTCGAATTTTGAAAGTTCCCTTGTCCAGGCTGCCTTCTACGGCGGCTACTGTCTCATGGCCATTCCAGCCGCAATCTTCATCAAGCGTTTCTCCTATCAGGCCGGTATCATCACGGGCTTGGCACTCTATGCCGTCGGTTGCCTCCTCTTCATCCCGTCGGGATGGATGATGGCTTTCTGGGCTTTCCTCCTCTCGTACTTTATCATGACCTTCGGTCTCTCCTTCCTCGAAACCTCGTCGAACCCATACATTCTCTCCATGGGCGATGAAGAAACTTCCACGCGGCGTCTGAACCTGGCGCAGGCGTTCAACCCGATGGGGTCGATCACGGGAATGCTGATTGCGAAGAACCTGATTCTCGCAAAGCTCGATCCGATGACGGAATCAGCGCGTCGCGCCCTACAGGCTTCCGACCCGACCGCCTTCTCAGCCATCGCCAAACACGATCTCGACGTGATTATCGGTCCCTACGCCGTTCTGGGTATCGTCGTGCTGTTGACGATGCTGATCTTCATCTTCTCCAAACTGCCGAACAAGAAGGAAGAATCGACGGCTCTGAACATCGGCGCGACGGTCAAGCGGCTTCTAGGGAATTTCCGTTACATCTTTAGCGTCATCGCGCAGACGTTTTACGTCGGTGTCCAGATTATGATCTGGACATTTATCATCCAGTACGCGGAGCAGACGCTCGGCATGGCGAAGGCGGACGCCCAGTTCTACAACATCATCGCCATGTTCATCTTCGTCTCGAGCCGTTTCATCTGTACCTTCCTGCTGAAGTTCGTCAATCCCGGATTCCTGCTGGCAATCCTCTCCACTGTCGGCGGTCTCCTCGTGCTGTGTGTGATTTTTGGCGGCGGCAACCCGGAGGCAGGTGCCGTCTTGACACGCGAGCTCGCAACCGCCTCCACCTTCTCCGCAAAACTCGGTGTTTATCTGCGCGCGACAACCGCCATTCCCGGAATGTCCGGACTGGTCGCGCTCGTAGGCGTCTCTGCCTGCATGTCGTTGATGTTCCCGACTATCTACGGAATCGCGCTCAAGGGATTGGGAGATGACGCCAAACTGGGCGCAGCCGGATTGATCATGGCAATCGGCGGCGGCTGCCTCATGCCCCCGCTACAGGGATTGATCATGGATCATTCCGCCTTCCAGATCTTCGGACAGGAACTCGCAAGTGTTCGCGCCTCCTTTGTCCTTCCCCTGCTCTGCTTCCTCGTCATCACGATCTACGGTTTCACCATCGCCCTCGGACGGACACGCAACGCGGCGACAGACGCCGCCAGCTGAAAACGGCAGATGCCACAAGGTGGTTAAGCGTGTGAAGCTGGATAAGCTGAGAAGAGGGAAAGATGCGGTTTAGCACCCGCGCATTTTTGCGCGGGTTTCATCCGTCGGCAGCCGAGAACTAGGCGCACGCTGTGCGCCTAGTGGATGTCGGCGTGGTATTCCTGCAGGGAACGGACCCCGCCCTCGCCCTCACGCGCAGAACGGATGCCCTGCGCCGAAGCAAGCGCGGCCGCCACGGTCGTGAGATACGGCACGTTGTACTTCAGCGCGGCCTTGCGGATCGAGGAATCGTCCGCACGCGAATCGCGGCGTCCCGACGGCGTGTTGATGATCAGGCAAACTTCCTTGTTCACGATCACGTCCAACACATTCGGGCGTCCCTCGTTGATCTTCTTCACGACCTTCGCTGGCACATTGTGCTTCGCCAACCATTCGACGGTACCGCTGGTACCGAGGAGCGTAAATCCGAGCTTGACGAACTGTTCCGCCGCGTGGACGGCAGCTTCGGTCTTCTCGGAAAGGCTGATCAGAACCGTCCCGATCTCGGTCGGCAACTGGGTGTTGGCAGCCTCCTCAGCCTTGTAGTACGCCAAACCAGAGGTGGCGGCAAGTCCCAGCACCTCGCCGGTGGAACGCATTTCTGGTCCAAGGACCGGATCGACTTCGGGGAATTTCTTAAAGGGTAGAACCGCTTCCTTGCAGCCGTAGTACGGAATCGCGCGGTTGGAAAGGTTCAGCTCTTTCACCTTCTTGCCGAGCATTAGATCCGTCGCAATGTGCGCCATCTGGATACCGCAGACCTTCGACACCAACGGCACGGTACGGGAGGCGCGCGGATTGGCCTCGATCACGTACACGCGGTCGTTCTCGATAGCGAACTGCATGTTCATCAACCCAACGACGTGCAACTGTTGCGCGATCTTGCGCGTGTAGTCGAGGATCGTATCCATGTGCTTCTGCGGAATTGACACAGGCGGAATCATGCAGGCGGAATCGCCGGAATGGACACCTGCCAGCTCGACGTGTTCCATCACGGTCGGGATATAGACATCTTCTCCGTCCGCCAGCGCATCCGCTTCGCATTCCAACGCTTCTTGCAAGAAACGGTCGATAAGCAACGGACGATCGGGCGTCACGCCGACAGCGGCATCGACATACTCGCGCAACATGATCTCGTCGTAAATCACCTCCATGCCACGTCCGCCCAGAACGAAGGAGGGACGGATCATCAGCGGATAACCGATCTCGTTCGCAGCCTGAATCGCCTCGTCGAGGTTCGCTGCCATGCGGGATTCCGCCATCGGGATGTTCAGGCGTTCCATCATGTGACGGAAGATGTCGCGGTCCTCAGCCGCATCGATGGAGTCGATGCTGGTACCGAGAATGTTGACACCGGCCTCGGAAAGTTCGCGGGCGATATTCAGCGGGGTCTGTCCGCCGAACTGGACGATGACGCCCAGCGGTTTCTCCAACTCGTAAATCTGCAACACGTCCTCTAGCGTGACAGGCTCGAAATAGAGCTTGTCGGAGGTATCGTAGTCGGTCGAAACGGTTTCCGGGTTGCAGTTGACCATGATCGTCTCGTATCCCAGCGCACGCAGAGCCATCGCAGCATGTACGCAGCAATAGTCGAACTCGATGCCCTGACCGATCCGGTTCGGACCGCCGCCGAGAATCATCACCTTCTTCTTGTTGTCGGAAGGCGGCACCTCGTTCTTTGGCGCGTTGTAGGAAGAATAGTAGTAGTACGAATTCTCCACGCCGCTGACGGGAACAGGATGCCACGTCTCGACGACGCCCAGTTCCGTACGGCGGATGCGGATGTTGCGTTCCTTGATGCCGAGCAACTTGGAGAGGTACTTGTCGGAGAAACCGTCTTTCTTCGCCTGGATCAACAGATCATCAGGAGGCATGGAGCCGCGGTACTCCAGCAAACGGGTTTCCTCCTCGACCAACTCGCGCATCTGCTGGAGGAAATACGGCTTAATATGAGTCAAGTCCCACAGTTGCTGATCGGTCGCCCCCTTGCGCATCGCCTCGTACATGATGTACTGGCGTTCGCTCGACGGGTACTGCAGTTGCGAAAGCAGTTCTTCCAGCGACATCTTGTTGAACGTCTTGGCAAAACCGAGGCCCGCGCGTCCTTTCTCCAGCGCGCGGATCGCTTTCTGGAAGGTTTCCTTGTAGGTCTTGCCGATGGACATCACCTCACCGACGGCCTTCATCTGCGTTCCGAGCTTGTCCTCGGAAAGACGGAACTTCTCGAACGCCCAGCGTGCGAACTTCAACACGATGTAATCGCCCGACGGCGTGTACTTCTCCAACGTGCCGTCACGCCAGTACGGGAACTCGTCAAGCGTCATGCCGCTGGCGAGCTTGGCGGAAACGAGCGCGATCGGGAAACCGGTCGCCTTCGATGCCAAAGCCGAAGAACGCGAGGTACGCGGATTGATCTCGATAATCACGATGCGCCCCGACTTCGGATCATGCGCGAACTGCACGTTCGTGCCTCCGATCACCCCAATCCGATCCACAATGCGGAACGCATAATCCTGCAGCCGGTTCTTCACCTCTTCCGAAATCGTCAGCATCGGAGCCGCGCAGAAGGAGTCGCCCGTATGCACGCCCATCGGGTCAATGTTCTCGATAAAGCAGACGGAGATCATCTGGTTCTTCGCGTCGCGGACGACCTCAACCTCCAGTTCTTCCCAACCGGTGACGGACTCTTCGATCAGCACCTGATGGGTAAGCGAAGCCTCCAAACCGCGCGCCGCGATAACGCGCAGCTCCTCCACATTATAGACAAGGCCGCCGCCCTCGCCGCCCATCGTATAGGCGGGACGCACGACGACCGGGTAACCGAGCTTCTGCGCAATCGCTTCCGCACCTTCCAGCGAATGCGTGGTTTCACTGCGCGGCGTCTCGATCCCGAGGCTAGCCATCGTCTCCTTGAAAACCTCACGATCCTCGCCACGCTCGATCGCGTCGAGATTCACGCCGATCACCTTCACGTGGTACTTGTCAAGCACACCGGCCTTGGCAAGTTCCGTCGAAAGGTTCAAGCCGGTCTGTCCGCCAAGGTTCGGTAACAAGGCGTCCGGACGCTCCTTCTCGATAATCTGCGTCAGCCGCTTGATGTTCAGCGGTTCGACGTAGGTAGCGTCCGCCATCACCGGATCGGTCATGATGGTTGCCGGATTGGAGTTGACAAGCACGATTTGATACCCGCACTCACGCAGAGCCTTGCAAGCCTGTGAACCAGAATAATCGAACTCGCAGGCCTGGCCGATCACGATTGGGCCGGACCCGATAATCAGAACCTTGTGGATGTCTTCGCGACGCATAAAATCAACACCTTTCGAGGTGATCCTCCCGCGAGCCAACTCGCAAGGGGATAGCACCCGCAAATCGGGATGGTAGTATGCCAAAAAAACCGCCATCCGTCAATCATGACCCATCGAATTTTTGGGCGCGATTGATAACTCACAAAATCGACTGTATTCGATTCCATTCGCTGGAAAGATGGACGGAAGCCTGTCCCTTTCATCGGGGTACATCTGTATATTTTACCATCGCCTTCTAAAATAAAAACAACAGAAACAACTGAGAGAACAACTTGTCTTAAGAACGCGGGCTAACTCGCCCGCGTCCAACAGTCGATCTTGCAAAGGTAATGGGGAAATGATACCAAATGATTGTCGTGTAAAGGCAGGTGAGGCGATGCACGGAACGATTGGGCCGCTTCGATCACTCCCGTCTGTATAGTGTTTTTAGGGCTATAAACTACGGAACGATTGCGTATCTTTCTTTCTTGAATCAGTCAAGGAGATTTGATAACCTAACTTCGTTTTCTGTTCGGGACATCGTTCCCCAACTGAAGACAGACAGTCCAAGGAACTGATCGGAATCGTCAAGCAACGTATAAAAACTGACCTCCCCTCCACCCCTCGGACACCAAACAATGTGGCATCAACGCTAACAAGTCGTTCCGTAGGAATACTACCACTATTCATCGATAAGACGACGCGTGGGTGATGATGCGCCCCAAGGGCGCATTGTCTTTTCGTGTATCTTATCCAGCCTGTGGTAGGGCTTCTACGGAGTGCATAGAAAGATTATGCGCTCTCTTTTTATGTACTGATATGGTGTCTGCGACTATCCATGCGGCGCTTAGTCTTCAGGATAGGGAGCAAAAGCAACCTATAGTGAAATGAAAAGAAGACGATTTTGTATAGGACTTGCAGACATGGCATTTACACAAATGCTTTTTGCGGATGCATTGACTTTTGAAGCTATGCGTTCAGACGGCATAGACGATTGTGAAGAATCAAAAGAGTATCTATCAACACAAATATTGACGTATCTTGGGAACAAAAGATCGTTACTGCATTTCCTTGGGGAAGGTGTATTGAGTGTCCGTAAATCACTAGACGGCAAACGAATATCATTTTTCGACGCATTTTCTGGAAGTGGAATCGTATCACGATTTATGAAACGCCACTCATCGTTGATTATAGCCAATGACCTTGAACGGTACAGTGAGATTGTCAACCAGTGTTATCTTACGAACAGATCCTCAATTAACTGGCTTGATTTCAACGAAGCATTTGAAGAGTATGTCCGATATACAAATGAACATTTGAATCCAGGAATCATATCGGAACTCTATACCCCCCAAGATGACCATGATATAAAACCAGGTGAAAGAGTTTTCTACACGAAAGAGAATGCCTTAATCCTCGATTCTGCAAGAACCGCCATAGACAAGGTCGTACCAACGCAATATTTCACTTTGATTCTTGCACCTTTACTGGCAGAAGCGTCAATACATCCAAATACATCGGGCGTATTTAAAGGTTTTTATAAGAATCGAGACGGTATTGGCGCATTTGGTGGCGAAGGTAAAAATGCATTGCCTAGAATTTGTGGAAAAGTTCGTTTGCAAAAGCCTATTCTTTCGAACTTTGAGTGTCAAAGTGAAGTCATGAGAGGTGATGTTAATGAAGTTATAAAAAACATATCAGAAGTGGATTTGGCATACTTTGATCCGCCCTATAATCAACATCCGTATGGTTCAAATTATTTCATGTTAAACCTTCTTATCGACAACAGAAAACCAAAAGAAATTAGTAAAGTAAGTGGCATTCCAAAAGATTGGAATCATTCCCAATACAACAGAAAAACGGAAGCTGAATCAGCTTTCTTTTCGTTACTTGAAAACACACCAGCAAAATTCTTGATGATCTCTTACAACTCTGAAGGTTTCATCAAAAAAGAGAGTTTCATGAGTTTCCTAACAACGCTCGGCAAGGTGTCTCAGTTGGAGACGGAGTATAACACTTTCCGTGGTAGTCGGAACTTACGAGACCGATCTCTGACCGTTACGGAATACCTATTTCTTGTTGAAAGATCTTAATGAAAGGAGTGCACAATGGCCCATAAACAACAGCTTTCAGAACTGCATCAGAACACCACATTAAATGATGTATCGAAACGACAAGAGTCTGCACTGACGAGAGCGGTAGACAGAGTTTACATGACATTACGCAGAGACAATCCACAACTGGATTTCCATAAAACACAACAATGGAATCTTGCTGTAGTAATTGCCAGATTGCGCGAATTGTTTCCACAAGTACCATTCTGTGAATGCATGAATACCTCAACAATGAGACCTGACGGAGGGATTCTTTCAATCCGCGGAAAGGACGGCAACTTGTTTCCCATATTGATTTCCGAGAAGAAGAATCAAGGGACAAATGACCTACGGGAACTACAGGGAAAACCGAAGCAAGCAAAAGGGAATGCCATTGAAAGATTGGGCAAGAATGTTATCGGTTTACGAGCCGCTATGCTTAATGAATCTATTTTTCCATTCGTCTGCTTTGGAGATGGTTGTGACTTTGCGGATGATTCAAGTATTGTAGATCGTGTGAAGACAATTGCCATGTTTGGAACTTTGAATGAAGTCCATTTACATAACGAAGGCCCGGATGGAATTTTTAACAGAGGAACATACTTCTTTCGAGTACAGGAGTGGACAGAAGATGAGATGTATACTCGATCAGTTGACATTGCTCGGCGAAGTATTTTCTATTATTTTTCGAAATATGGAGAAAGTAGATTTTCTACTGGAAATCTTTTTTAACTGGAAAGAAGTACCCCATGATTTTCCATTCCAACTAATCTGAAACATGTGAGCATCTCTCATTCGAAATCCCATTCTTTAAGGGAGCAAAATTGGAACAGCTATAACTCGAGCCGTCAAAGGCGGCAGTGACGAGTGACGAGATGCGGTATTTTTCCAAGTTATTCCCCATGAACATTCCTGCATCGCAGCGTGGGCAGGGAGCTTGCCTAAAACTTCGCTACGCGAAGTAGTGACGAGTGACGAGAGAAATTTCACGCGGAGACGCAGAGGTTCGCATGAGGCCGCAGAGAATAGGGAGGGGCAACGTCCCCGTTGCCCGAATGGAACAGTCCCGCCGCGTCCGCGCGTAACGGCGGCGACATCGCCGCCGATCCAGGAAAGGTCAAAGTCCTAGATAGGCTATACAACGCTCAAGACTAGCGAGACCGACGGATTGCCTCTCAACTTAGCCTCTCAACTTATCAAGCCTAACCAGCTTAACACGCTTACCCGGAGATACAATTACCTCGGGTGACACCGAAAACATCGCGTGGTTCCTGTCCCCTCTCATTCCATGAATTCCGCGTATTCCGTGATTTTGAGATTGCCTCACTACGCTCAATTGTTCCCGTTTCCTCTGCGACTTCGCGTCTCCGTATGAGGCATCAAACGATTTTTTAGGGTTAAAAACGCGATTTTTTGCATAAAAAATGGCAAAAATCAAAAAACTTATAAATTTCTGAATTTTTCCGCGTAAGATTTTCGTGTTTTTTG
>JAFYDR010000107.1 GCA_017544725.1 Kiritimatiellia bacterium | reverse complement strand
TGAGAAGTAAGCAACCAGAGGTTGCAGTGACGGATGGGAGGGACGCGCTCCGTCGCGTCCGGTTGTGTAACGACAACGCCCGCGAAATCGACAAGTTATTCCCCATGAACGTTCCCGCGTGCGGCGTGGGCGGGGAGCTTGCCTATAACTTCGAGCCGCTAGACGCGGCAGTGACGAGTGACGAGATGCGGCAGTTTTCCAAGTTATCCTCATGAATGTTCCTACGCCCCAATAGTCGATCCCACAAAGGTAACGGAGCAATGATACCAAATGATTGTCGCTGTAAAGGCAATGAAGAAACGATGCGGACCGGTTGGTCCGCGCACCTCTTTCAGTTGTTGTATTCTGGTTGTTCATGTTGTTTCCAAAATCCTCTCGTGCGTATGAAATGGGTGAATTACGCAGATGCACTCGGCGGATTTTAGGTTATCGATTTGAACTTGTGCCGAAGGATGATATTATGTTAGACTTAAATCGCTTTTGGTGGTGGGTGCTTTTGAGGCGCATGGGTCTCTCCCCATCAGTATTCATTAAGGAGCTGGATATGACAAGGCGGAATTTTTTGATTGGCGGCGCTGCGTTTGGTGCGTTGGGTGCATTTGGCGGTAACCGCTTTTTTGTGGCGGAAGCTGGATTGAAGACGGGGGCTGTCCCGAAACTTCGGTTTGGTGTCATCAGCGATATCCACATTACGCACGTCGGAGCGGGCGAGAAAATGGAAGGGTGGGGGAACAACCTTACTTTTAAGCACACGCTCGAATGGTTCAGGAGCCAGAATGTCGATGCCGTCATGATTGCGGGCGATATGGCGGACAAGGGTATGGATGTGAATCTGATGGCTGTCTCCGATGCGTGGTACTCCGTGTTCCCGAACGACAAGTACCCCGATGGGCGTCCAATCGAGAAGGTGTTCGTTACCGGCAACCACGATTGGATCGGCTACACCTACGGCGGTGCCGCCGCAAAGGCGTACCCTGACGAGACAGAACGTGTGAAGCACATCTTGCAGAAAGATATGGTCGGCTGGTGGGATCGGGCGTTTCACGAACCCTATACGCCGATCTACTCGAAAACAATCAAGGGATATACTTTTATCGGGGCGCACTGGGACGGAGCACATGCCGCCCGTGACTGTACCAACGCACCATTCGGATTGATCGCGGATTTCATGCAAAAGAACGGAAAGAAGATTGATCCCGCCTTGCCGTTCTTCTATGTCCAGCATCCGCACCCGAAGGACACATGTTACGGTTCGTGGGCATGGGGACACGACAAGGGTATCGTCACGCAGACGCTTGCCGCATGGCCGAACGCAATCGCCTTCTCCGGCCACTCTCACTACTCACTGACCGACGAACGGTCGATTTGGCAAGGCGCGTTTACGTCCGTTGGCACGAGTTCCCTTCGGTACACGGGAGAGCCTTACAATGAGTTGCCGCCGGCGGGGTACGAAAACACCAACGCCATTACGGGTGATGCGTGGCGACTGAACGCGCTCAAGACCCGACTGCGCCTCGGTACAGGGGACTGCCGTCAGGGAATGCTGTGGAGCGTCTATGATGACTGCATCGTCGTGAAGCGTCGTGAGTTCCTCTCCGATCTGGACGTGGGCGATGACTGGGTGATGCCGCTTCCTGCGGCGGAGTCGAAGCCGTTCGCTTTCGCCGAACACGCGAAGCGGTTGCGTCCGCCGGAATTCCCGAAGGATGCCACGCTTTCCATTCTCCCCTGGAATGTTAAGATTCGTGGCGGCAAGTCCAGTGACGGCAAGGTGAAGATACCGGGCGATTCGAAGCCGGGCTTTAAGATTGTCGCGCCTGCCGTCGTTGCTGACAGCTCCGCCCGTCTCTTCTCGCTGGAATTCACGGCGGAGACGCCTGACGGTAAGAAAAAGACGAAGCTCGTGCTGGCGGATGGTTTTAACCATTCACTGAAGCACAAGAAAGCCGCATCCCATCAATGGTGTTATTTCCGCAAGGAGGATTTAGGCAACGGAGACATACGCTTTACGGTTACGCCTAAGAATTGCTTCGGGGCTTGCGGCAAGCCGCTGACAGCGGTGTCCAAGGCTTAGGCGAAGATGATGATGTTGGCGTTAGCGAATTCTGTATGGTGAGGTAATGTCGAAACCGCAGAATATACGGAACTCTCGGAAAGGGTTTTCAGGGAATTTGCCTGTAACTTCGAGCCGCTTGACGCGGCAGTGACGAGTGACGAATGACGCGTGAAGAATGAAGCGATGTGGTGGCTTTCCAAGTTATTTCCCATGAACGTTCCCGCGCGGCGTGGACGGGGTACTTGCCATTTTAGTGCATTTCGTGGTTGAGAACAAGATGGCAGAAAAGGTTTGAAATTGGTTCTAGCTTCTAGAAAGGAGAAGAGTAGGATGATGAAGAAGATCGTTTTCTCATTTGCACTTGGTGCGGTGTTTTACGTAACGGCGGCAACTACCGCTCAGAAGGATGATGTCGCTACGCCGAAAGCGGACATACGGATGCCCGATGTGAATGAGGTCGTCTTGCCTGGCGAGTATCCCGGTCATCTCCAGGATGTCTGCTGGGACGGACGAGAATTTATCTACTGGGCGCACACGTGGC
>JAFYDR010000106.1 GCA_017544725.1 Kiritimatiellia bacterium | reverse complement strand
CGAGAGAATTTTGGAAACAACAGGAACAACCTGAAGACAACAACTGAAAAGGTGCGCGGACCAACTGGTCCGCGCACCTCTTCTCCTTTGCCTTTACCATGATGATCATGTGGCATCATTGCCCCGTTGCCTTTGTGGGATCGGCTATTGGGGCGCGGGCGAGTTAGCCCGCGCTCTTGACACCAGACATGCCACCTTCATCTTTCATTCTTCATTTTTCATTGCCGCCTGCGGCACTCTCGTCACTTGTATCTCGTCACTCGTCACTGGCGCGAAGCACCGCCCCGCTGGCGGCTTTGCAGCCTGTAGAATCGGGCTTTTCTTTGTCGTTTGCTTTTCGTAAAATAGATGCTTCGTTTGTACGTTTCAGGATTTCAATTATGTCGTTTTCGTTGTTATTGGCCACTTCCCGCCCGATGTTCTTTTCCCCAGAGATCTGGGGGAGCGCACTTGGTCTGTTTCAACGTGGCGGTCCCGTCATGATTCCGATCGTCTGCTTCTCGATTCTCGGCCTGTGGGTTGCATTCGATCGTCTGATCGCCTTTGCTTGGTACGCGCGAGCGAATCGTCTCTCACGTACCTGTGTCGAAGACGTTCTCGCCTCCATGAAAAAAGGCGACTGGGAGAACGCGGAGAAAACCGCACTGTCGAAAAACACGCCGCATTGCCGAATCTTGTCGGAGGCACTGGAAAACCGCACGACGGGATTCGCTGATACGCTTCAGGTGGCTGCGCAGCGCGAATTGAACCGTCTCCGTCGTCATGTCTCGCTGTTGGACACGACTATCACGGTGGAGCCGATGCTGGGAATCTTGGGAACCGTCACCGGAATCATCAACACGTTCAGCAAACTGAACGAGGCGGGAATCGATAACCCGCAACTGGCGACCGCAGGAATCGGCGAAGCGTTGATTACAACCGCTGCGGGTCTTTCCGTCGCCATCCTTTGCCTCTTCCCCTTCAACTGGATCGTCTCGCGGCAGCGTCGCGCAACGGAGGAATTGGAGGAATTCACGCAACGTGCCGAGACCGCCTTCCGTAAAGGAGGCGGTGTCCCGTGAAACTCCGATCCGGATATGAAGACCGAAAGGCGCGTGTGGAACTGGTCTCGCTGATGGACGTGATGTTTCTCATCCTCGTCTTTTTCATCTACTCGATCTTCTCCATGACCGTGCACCGCGGAGTTCGCGTGAATCTCCCGAATGCGAAAGGCGGCAAGATGACCGGCGAAGTCTCTCTGATCACGCTGGAGAAGGACGGATTGTTTTCGCTGGACCGGCAGAAGATGCCGAGCGAGGAAATCATTCGCATCGCAAGTGCCCGCTGGCGCGAGGAGGCTCGCCCCGTGCTAATCAGCGGAGACCGTGACGCACCATTGGGGGCTGGTATCGAATTGCTGGGAAGACTGGAAAAGGCGGGCGTGGAAAAGGTTTCCTTCCAAGTCAGCGGGAAGACTCCGGAGGAAAAAGCGCGTAAGCTGCCGCCTCCCGTCCCGGATGGGAGTTCCGAAAAATGATTGCACCCGGTTCTTTTGGAATAGGCTTTTTCTCCCTCGCCTTTTCCTGCTTGTTTCATGTAGTCCTGTTCCTTGGTATCGGGTTTTGTTTTTATGGGCAAATGGACAGACTCGACGAGTGTCCAGAATTGACTGTTTCGTCTGTCTCCCTGACGCTGGACGCCGCCGCTCCGGAAACACCGGCATCCATCGCCACACCGCCCGTTCCCGCCCAGCCAAATTCACCGAATCCCTTGCCCGCACCAGTCATCCTTGAAGCGACGGTTCAACCGTTGTCAAAAGCGGTTGCGTTGCCGATCGTATCCGATCTGCGCCCAGCCCCGGTCTCCTTCCCAGAAGAAGCAGACGGCGAAGAGACGCGCGTGATGGTGGCGAAACCACCAACCAAAGAACCGACTGCCGATCCGACTCCAGTTAAACAACCGACTCCGCAACCGTCTGCATCCGTCGAGCTGCCGCCTTCTGCAGAATCCGCTCCCAGTGGTGGTTCGACGGGACGGATCGACGCGCCGCCGAGTCCCAAACGTGAAATCAAACCACAGTATCCCGCCATCTGTCGGCAACGGGGCGAAAAGGGCGATGTTTCCCTCCGCTTGCGGATCAATGTGAAGGGACGAGTTTCGGATGTCCAGATCGTGCAATCGAGCGGATTCCCAGAACTGGACGCAGCCGCCGAACGCGCCTGCCGCCATGCGCAGTTCACCCCCGGAAAACGAGACGGAAAACCTGTTGAGTCATCCTGCCATGTTACCCTCCGTTTCAAACTGGACTGAATCTGTACCGGAATAGGTATCCGCTATTGGTTTGCCGCGCCTAGTTATCCTAGTAATCCTAACCACCCTAAACTGACTTGACGCTACACGGTAAAAGGAGGGATTAAGGGCAACGGGTGTCCCGCCTTTCCCACAAATTCCGCTAGCCCATCCAAATCCTCCGCTTTCAGCCGACGCAGAACGTATAATTTTTTGAAAAATTCGGTGTTGACAGAGGCTGATTTTTGTATTATAGTAGCTATCACTTTTGTTCACACAAGAGAGACTTTGTTCCGGTGTAGCGCAGTGGTAGCGCAGGTGGCTGTTAACCACTTGGTCGCAGGTTCGAATCCTGCCACCGGAGCCATTTTCTTATGTGAGGCAACAAGTTCTCGGTGTTGGGATTAGCTCAGCTGGTAGAGCGTCAGAT
>JAFYDR010000105.1 GCA_017544725.1 Kiritimatiellia bacterium | reverse complement strand
GAGCATCGAGTAGCTTCGAGAGCTGGTTAGGCGTGTTGAGCCGGGTAAGCCGGTTAAGCTGGCAAGGCTGAAAGCTAGAAGCTGACAGCTAACAGTTACGGTGGTTGAAGGGTGGCAAGGCTGAAAGCTAGAAGCTGACAGTTAACAGCTACGGTGGTTGAAGAGTGGCAAGGCTGAAAGCTGGAAGCTGACAGCTAACAGCTACGGTGGTTGAGTTGGAACAAGAGAAAGGAAAAGGAGAAGGAATGATGAGAAGTTGGATACAGGCAATGCTGGCCGGGTGCGTCATCCTGTCGATGACGGCACGGTCGAGTGGTGAGGTCGTAATCACGGAGATCATGGCGAAAAACACGGTTACGCTGGCGGATTCGCTCGGCGTATATGACGATTGGGTCGAGTTGTACAACGACGGCGACGAGGAGGTTGATCTCTCGGGATGGGGATTGACCGACAAACGAAGCAAGCCGTTCAAATACACCTTCCCGCAGGGCGTGACGATCGGGTCGAACAGTTACCTCATCGTCTATTGCGCGGACACGGCTTTCGTGACCAACGGACAGGTACATTGCGACCTCGGATTCAGCGACAGCGGCGAGGCAGTTTACCTGACGAAAGCGGGTGCCTCTGCGCCGCACTCCGGCTTCGACTTTCCGGCGCAGATCATGGACGTCTCTTACGGCTATGCTCATCCTTCGAGGACGATGGTCGATGAAAACACTGTGGCAACCTACAAAATCGGTGGAACGGGTACGACCTACGAGGCGATCGGCAGTATTGGCGTTCTCTCCACCAACGAGGGTTTCACTTGCCGCCAGTGGGATTTGAATGTCGCGATTGATAATGTCGCGGCAGCGGAGGCGGCGATTCTCGATTCCTCCAAGTGGAACACGGATCGCGCCTATCCCATCGTGAAGCGGTACCGTACAATCAACTTCCAGGACACAAACTGCGAAGACGCATTCCAGTACAACAATGACCCGTTCCCCGGAAACGATGCCGTCGGTGATGCGAAAGACCATTTTGTCGTCGTCTGCGAAGGCGACATCTACATTCCGACTGCTGGTGCCTGGACATTCTGTGTGGCGAGCGACGATGGTTTCAGCCTGACGCTGACCGGAGGCGGTCGGACATTCACGTCCTCCTACAACACAGGGCGTTCCTTCAACTCCACGCTTTCCACCTTCCAGATTCCCTCTGCTGGTGTCTATTCCGTGCGGTTGCTGTACTACGAGAATTCGGGTGGAGCCGCCTGTGAGTTTTCTGCCGCAAAGGGTACGTACTCAACGTTCCTGCCGTCGGTGTTCCATCTGGTCGGAAGCCCGGAGAGCCAGCTTGTGCAGGTTCCGAGTTCGCTTTCCGATCCGTACATCACAACGGATATTCGCGAGCACGTGACGGGTAAATCCGCACGTGTCGATGTGTCATGGGGATTCTGGCTGGACTCGCTCCCGCCTACCAATGACACCGCGAAACTGACGGTCCGCTACGCGCATGGATACGAGGCACGTCTCAACGGCAATCTCTTGAAACTGGTTGCGAATCCCAGCGCAAACACACCGGATGCCGTGGCGCGTTCCTCACGTTCGCCCTATTCGGTCTCGGACGTGACTACGATCAACGTGCCGATTAACAAATTCAAAATCGGAGCAAATACGTTGACGTTCATCGTTTACAACGAGTCCGTCACAAATGAATGCTTCTTCCTCCAGCCCACCTTGAGTATCCTTTCCACTGATGAGCAACTCTGCTTCTTCAAGGAACCGACACCCGGCGCGGAGAATACGACGCGCGGTTATCAGGGACCGACACCGGAAGTGACGATCGACCAGCCGCACGGCTATCGTACCGAACCCTTTACGGTCTCGATCTCCTGCCCGTCTGCGCCCCGCTCGGAGATTTACTACACGCTCGACGGAACCGAGCCGAGCACGGTGAACGGAACCCGTTATACCGAACCGATTTCCGTCTCGTCCACCACGATTCTCCGCGCGTGTGTCCCGAATGCGGACACGGTGCGAGCTACGGTGACGACACGCACGTGGCTCTTCTTGGATGACATCCTGCAGCAGTCGTCCGCCACGCCTGCCGGATGGCCCGAAGGGGAGACGATTAACGGTCAGAAGATGGAATACGGCATGCGTAGCGAGATTGTGAACGGGGATCGCGAACGGTTGGCGAACGGCATCACCAACGCGGAATCGGTAGCGACGATTTCAATCGTGACCGATATCGCGAATCTGCTCGATCCGAAGACGGGCATCTACGTCAACCCCGCTAACAGCGGTATCGCGTGGGAGCGTCCCGTCTCCGTCGAACAAATCGATCCGGTGCACGGTGCGGTGAACGAGTTCCAGATTGATGCGGGACTGCGAATCCGCGGCGCGTACAGCCGCAAGAAGGCAAATCCGAAGCACTCCTTCCGACTCTTCTTCCGCGGTTCTTACGGACAGGGAAGCCTCGATTTCCCGCTCTTCGGAGATGAGGGTACGGACAGCTTCAAGAAGGTTGACCTCCGTACCGCGCAGAACTATTCGTGGGGCGGCGAGAACAGCGCACAGAACATTATGTGCCGCGAAGTCTTCTCCCGCGACTCTCAGCGCGACATGGGAATGCCCTACACGCGCAGCCGTTACTACCACCTCTACCTGAACGGCGTGTACTGGGGACTCTACCAGACGCAGGAACGCGCTGACGACAACTACGCCGCCTCGTACATGGGCGGAGAGAATGACGACTGGGACGTGATCAAGACGGCGAACGAAAACGGAAGCTACTTCACCGAAGTGGCGGAAGGCAACGCCGATATGTTCAACGCGATCGCCGACATCGCCATTCAGGAAGGCTTCTCCGGCGCCTACTCGAACAACTACTGGCGCGTCCAAGGGTTGAATCCGGACGGAACGCCGAACGCGGCGTATCCAAAGTATGTGAATGTCGATAACCTGATCGTCTATATGTTGCTCACGCATTACGTCGGGGATTCCGATTCGCCAATCTCTGCCAGCAAGTTCCCGAACAACATGTATGGGCTGATCAACCGCGTCACACCAGACGGGTTCATTTGGCTGCGCCACGATGCGGAGCATACGCTTGGTGTGCGTAGCGGGTATCCCGTGACGGATGTCAGCACCCTAACGTGGGGAACAGATTCCACTTACGAGACCTACGCGAGGTTCAATCCCTCCTACCTCCATGCCAAGTTGATGCAACACCCGGCTTACAGGATGCGGTTTGCCGACATCGTGCAGAAGGCGTGCTACGGAGACGGTCCCATGACCCCGGAAAACGCGAAGGCGCGTTTCCGTGCGAGGATGCAAGAGATCGATCTCGCAATCATCGGCGAATCTGCCCGCTGGGGACGCGGCAAAACGCGCGACAACGAATGGTTGACCGCCTGTAACTATGTGCTGGACACCTACCTCACGCAACGTCGCGACATCTTGATCGCCGGATACCAGGCACTCGGCTGGTTCCCGTCTGTCACCGCTCCCGTCGCGACGCTCTACTCGGGTTTCGTGGAACGCGACACGCCGGTTTCCATCTACGCGCGTACGAACTTCTACTACACGCTCAACGGCGAGGATCCGAGACTCGATGACGGAAGCGTCAACGGAGCAGCGACCGCCGTTCTCGGAAAATCGGGCGGCAACTATGCGGACAGGGTGCTATTCGCCGCACAAAGTGTCTGGTCTTACTATGACGCCGGCAACGAACCTGCCGCCAACAATGATGCCACGTGGAAGGATCTAGCGTTCAATGATTCCGCGTGGGGATCCGGCCCCGGTATTCTGGGCGTCTCCGGAAACAACGGAAATACAGTTGGTACGGCAACAAAACGGTACGTGAGCGGAAACAGCGGAACCCAAGTGGCAACCACCTACTTCCGCAAGCGGTTCACGCTTGACCAGATAGCCGCCCAGTCCGACGAGTTGCTGATCTCCGTCCTGTTCGACGACGGCTACGTGCTCTATCTGAACGGTGTGGAGATTGATCGGAACAACATGCCGAGCAGTACGATCACCTACGAAACGTTCAGCTCCTCCACGATCGGTCAACCCGCGCAAAACACCTATCATGACCGGACACTGTCGATTCCGGCAGGCGTGTTGCGCGAAGGCGAGAACGTGTTCGCCGCCGAAGTACACCAGTGCCACGGAACCAGTACGGATATGTATTTCGACATGGCTGCGACGATCAGTCTGGACGCCCTGCGCCGTCCCGAAGTGTCGATCCCGGTCCAGCAGGAACTCCATGCGCTTGCCCGCGCCTACTGCGACGGCGAGTGGAGTGCCCTGACCGAAGTGATGCTGATGGTGAACTACCCAGACCCCGTTTACTACCAAGGGCTGCGCGTCTCGGAGTTCATGTACGCACCGGTGAAGCCGTCAGGAACTTCGCACAAAAAGCCTGAGTTCTCCTGGGTGGAGTTCCGGAACACGGGAGCGGAGGCGATCGACATCGGTGGTGTCACCTTTACGGCGAGCGCGTTTAACGCCACCTTTGGTAGCCGCGTGATTCAGCCGGGCGAACGCTTCATTCTGTCGAAGAGCATCGACGCCTTTGCAGAAATCTACCCGACGAACGGGCTGGCGATCTTCGAGTGGACGGGAGATAAGTTCGACAAGAATGGAGAACTGCTCACACTGGCGACTCCGCAGGGAACGAACATTCTCTCCTTCACCTTCTCGTCCAGCTGGTATGCGGAAGCCAACGAGGGAGGTGCTTCGCTGGTCGCGCTGGATCTCTCCGCCGCAGAGCCGATTTGGAGCACGAAGGCGAACTGGCGTGCCAGTGGTGAGGCGAACGGAACTCCTGGTACGGTAGAACATCCGAACATTGCTACCGCCGCATTGAACACGACAGCCGGAACCTTCGCCTTCACGGTGGAGAATCTGGAGAACGTACCGTCCGTCTGGGTCTGTGATGATCTCGCGACGCAGAACTGGCAACGGTGTCCAGATGACGTCTTGCAGATCAACGGCAATACGGTAACGGTCAATCTGAACGCCGCCAACTTCCCTGCCCTGCAAGGAAACGCCCGTTTCTTCCAGATTCGCCAGTAGTGAGGGGCGAGTTTTTTCCGTCCGCTCGCCTGCCACCGCAGAGACGGTGGCGGGCGAGAAAACTGGGAAGCGAGGCGGCTATGCCGCCAGTTGGATAAGCCGAGAGGCGGGGAGGTTGAGAAGTAAACCTCACTTCGTTCGGAATGAAGAATGAAAAATGACGAATGAAGAGTTGTAGCATTTTCCTTCATTTTCTCATCTTCTTCATTGCGGCTTCGCCGCCACGGGAGGGACGCGCTCCGTTGCGTCCATATCGCCATGTAGTCGGGCTTCTGCTTAACACACTTCACCAGCTTACTCGGCTTAACACGCTTACCAAGGCTGGCGGCGTAGCCGCCTTGCGTAACGACGACGCCCTCGTCATCGAAACCGACAGGATTTGCGATTACATGGTTACGGAAGCCCTGAAAGGGCGTCAACTATACAGACGGGGGTGAGCGAAGCGTGACCCCCGGTGGTACGACCGGTGTCCGCCAGGCCCTGAAGGGACGGTAGAACACTCACCGCAGATCGTCGTGCCATGCAGCTTTCTGTCGCCCTTTCAGGGCTAACGTGGCTTTGCTTGATTTCGGGGGCTGCGCTACGCTTGCCCCCGTCTGTGCACCTTCGCCCCTTCGGGGCTTGTCGAAAGTTATTCCCCATGAATATTCCCGTGTGCGGCGCGGACGAGTTGGCCCGCGCTCAAAAGACAAATTGTTTTTGTAAATTGTTTCTGTTGTTTTCTTTTTCAAGCGATAGCTGAACTGGTGACGAAAAACACAGATGCCCCCTCTCGCATTTTTTTGAAAATTTGTGCTTGCCATACCGGACGGCATTTGCTATAGTGTTGCCCGTTTTCCGAGATACATGCGCCTCTAGCTCAATTGGATAGAGCATCTGACTACGGATCAGAAGGTTGCAGGTCCGACTCCTGCGAGGCGCGCCATTTCGGACTGTGTTGCGGGGTGGAGCAGTCTGGTAGCTCGGCAGGCTCATAACCTGAAGGTCGTAGGTTCAAATCCTACCCCCGCTACCAAATTTTGGGAATCGGGATCTTAAGTGGTCTCGGTTCTTCTTTTTTTCGCCTGTGCCGAAATAATTGTAAACCTATTTTTATTTTTGGTTGACAATAGTCAAAAGCGGGCTTATACTTCCGCCCGCTTATGAACACATGGATTTTATTGGCTGGCGTTACATCGGTCTGTATGGTTACAATTGCGGACGAGACGAACTGGGTAGTCGAGGTGCATGGGGAACGATTGTCCGCTTCCTCTCGCCCCGGTTCGCAGTTGCTGGAGGATGTACCGTCACTTATCCTGCGCCAACAAGGAATGGGCGGCGCTCAGGCAGACCTCTCGATTCGAGGCAGCGCATTCAACACGACAGGGCTGCTTCTAGGCGGCGCAACATTACGAAACTCGCAGACAGAGCACTGGCATGCAGACCTGCCCGCACCCGAAGTTTGGTTTGAACCGCCCTGCGCACGGACTGGACTAGATCGTTTCCGTCTCTCCTCCGGACATCCTTCCGGTTCCGTTGATTTACGTCTTTCGCCACTTCTGGAGAACCTGCGTTCCGTCACGCTAGGCGGAGGCGACAAGGAACTCTTCTTCGCAAATGCCGTGTTCACTGAAACGACAGATCTGGAACACGGCGGCACGGCGGGCGCGTCAGCCTTCGCCTCATTCGACCATGACCGACAGACAGACGGGTATGCGGACAATGACCTGCTGCGGTTTACAGGTGGAGCACGTGTCGGCGCATACGGAGAACGACTAGAGAGTGACTTAATCGCGACGGGCGGCTGGCGTGATTTCGGCGCACGCGGTTTCTACGGCACCGCGCCAACCTACCCCGCCGAGGAGGAGGTGACCGACTACCTTGTCTCCGGCAATCTGCGTTGGGTGGAGGATCCCGACAACCCCGCGCAACTGACCGCCGCATGGCAACGATTACACGACCTCTATTGGTTGGACAAGCATCGCCATGCCTTCTACGAAAACGAACATACCTCAGATACCCTCTCCCTGCACGGAAACGACCGCCACTCGTTCTGCGAACGTTTCTCGCTCGACACGCGTGCGGATACGGAACTGGAGACGATCGACAGTTCCGCGCTTGGCGACCACACACGCGAGCATCTCTCGTTGGCAGCCCTGCCGAACCTGATGCTGGGCGAGTGGACGTTCACTCTCGGCGGTTCGTGGGAACTCTTCTCTGCCTACTCGCCGCAGTTCGCGCCCGCTGGCGGTCTCTTGTGGGAGTTCACGGAGGGACAGACGGTCGGTGTGAACTACACGGAGTCTTTCCGTCAGCCCTCATATACAGAGTTGAACTACGAGTCACAGGATATCCTCGGCGACAACAGCCTCGGTCTGCAGCAGAGTCGGTCGATCGAACTCGACTGGAAGGGAGAACGAAGGAACAGTCGATGGAGCGTAACCGGTTTTTACGAACGCGGGCGTGACATCGTGGACTGGATTCGCGACGCACCGAACGCCCGGTGGACTGCCGTCAACCTAGCACCGATCAACGTCTGGGGAATCACCGCGAATGGGGCGTACCGCGCCTCGTCGGGCACGGAACTGGGAGCGGACGGCATGGTACTCAAAAAAATCTGCGACACAGAGTACTATTCCAGCCGATACGCGCTCGACTACGCGAATCTGGAAGCGGGAATCCATGTACGTCAGGATTTGAACAAGGCGTTCTCGATGATCGACGATCGGCTAAATCTTGGCAAGGCTCGATACAACAAGGGACTCTTCCTGAAACTACGTACAGGTGCCGCGCACTACGAGTCAAATCCGGTGCGGCGTCACGGATCGACAGAACTCACCAGCAACGCCGAATTACAATGGATGGTAAAAAACGGGCTGGCGATGAATGCAGGAATCGTCAACCTCCTCGACAACGACTTCCAAACCTACCCCGGACAGGATGTCTGCGGTCGTCGCTGGTATCTCTCGGTGACTTACACATGGTGAAGCAGGCCGCCGGAGGCGGCAATGAAAAGGTTAAATCGCCGTTTTGCGGCTTGAAATTTGCTGGCGACACCGCCAGCCGCCAGAGGCGGCAATGAAGAATGAAGAGATAAGAATGAAGGAGGCGTGCGAAGCCGGGGTGCTTCGCGCCAGCTGGGAAGCCGAGAGGCTGAGAAGTAAGCCGTCAAAAGACGGCTAATGAAGAAATAAGAATGAAAGAATGACGAATGAGCCGCTAATCTTGCCTGTCTCGCCAGTCCCGTTCCACTGCGGGCAACGAGGACGTTGCCCCTCCCAAATGCAGCGTAGCGGCAACACTAGAACCGACTACCTAACCACCGCAAGGTTCGTGAAGCGAACCAACGACGGGGGCGTCGTCGTTACGCAGGGCGGCTACTACAGCGTGAAACCGAAGGGGAGCAGTTCGCGCAGAGTGGTACGGATGATCTTCCGTCCGCGTAAGGTGGCGATCAGAACCACAGTTTCGGGACGGCAGAACTCGGCGAGTACCTGTCGGCAAGCACCGCAGGGGAACGCCGGTGACTTCGTACCGCCCGCGATGGCAATCGCGGAAAACGCGCGACGTCCCTCGCTGACAGCCTTGAAGATGGCGGTACGTTCCGCGCAGTTGCTCAGTCCATACGAGACATTCTCGACATTGCATCCCGTAAAGACGGTTCCGTCCTCCGCCAGAACAGCGGCGCCGACGGGGTAATGCGAATAGGGGCAGTACGCCTCTTTCGCCGCTGTGCGTGCCATCCCGACTAGCTCTCTCTCCCACTCGCTCGTTCTTTCCATATTGCCTCCCTCCGATCTGGGCTAGCTCGAAAAGTCACACGATTCGGTGTGCCAGATGTCGCGTACGTATTCGCGGATCGTGCGGTCGGACGAGAACTTTCCAGAACGAGCGACATTCAGTAGCGCCATGCGATTCCAGGCTTCCTTCTGACGATAGAGCGTCTGCACCTTCTCCTGCGTTTCAATGTAGCTGCGAAGATCGGCCAACAGCATGTAATGGTCGTTGTAGTCCAGCAGATTTCGCAGAATCTGATCAAACAGACCGGGCGACATCAGGCAGAAAAGATTGCTGCGAATCATGTCCAGCGCCTTACCGATCTCCTCGTCCTTTTCGTAGATCGAACGAGAGTTGTAGGTCGGGCGCAGCTTCTGCACTTCGTCCGAACGGAGTCCGAAGATGAAGATGTTTTCATCCCCGACCTCTTCACGGATTTCGACGTTCGCGCCATCCAGCGTACCAACGGTTAATGCGCCGTTGAGCATCAGCTTCATGTTTCCGGTACCAGATGCCTCCGTGCCTGCCAGCGAAATCTGCTCGCTCACATCGGCGGCTGGAATGATTCGCTCGGCAAGAGAGACGCGGTAATCGGGAAGGAAGACAACCTTGATGAGACCGCGCGTCTTCGGCGAATTGTTCACCACATCCGCCACACCGTGAATCAATTGGATAATCAGCTTCGCCATCGCGTAGCCGGGTGCCGCCTTCGCCGCAAAAATAAAGGTGCGCGGCACCATTTCGTAAGACGGATTCGCGATCAGACGGTTGTAGAGAATGATGATGTAGAGCACCAGCAGAAGTTGCCGCTTGTACTCGTGCAGACGCTTGACCTGCACGTCGAAAATCGAATCGGGCGAAACCTTCACACCGACAATCTTTTCGATGTATTCGGCGAGTGCAACCTTGTTCGCATGCTTCACCTCCGCAAACGCGCGCAAGAAGGCGGAATCGTCCGCGAACTGTTCCAGCTTGCGCAGCTCCTCCAAATCCGTGAGCCACCCCGTACCGATCTTCTCCGAGATCAACGCCGACAGTCGCGGATTCGCCTTGCGCAACCAACGACGTTGCGTGATACCGTTGGTCTTGTTGGAGAAGTGGGTCGGGAACATCTCGTAGAAATCGCGGAAGAGCGAGTTCTTCAAGATCTCCGTGTGGAGGTAGGCGACGCCGTTGACTGCGCTCGTACCGATAATCGCCAGATTCGCCATGCGCACGGAACGGTTGCCGCTCTCGTCGATGATACTCATGCGCGACAACCGTCCAAGGTCGCCCGGCCAGGTGGCGGCAACTTGCTTCAGGAAGCGTGCGTTGACTTCGTAGATAATCTGCATGTGCCTGGGCAAGAGCCGCTGCATCATTTCGACCGGCCACGTTTCCAGCGCTTCCGGCAGAATCGTGTGGTTGGTGTATCCCGTACAGGCCCGCGTAATCGACCACGCGGTTTCCCAGTCCAGATGCTCCTGATCAACGAGCAACCGCATCAGCTCGGGAATCGCGAGCGCCGGGTGTGTCTCGTTCAGTTGCAAGAACGCCTTCTCCGGCAGTTTCGTCCAGTCCTTGTTCGAGACGCTGAACCGATGCAAGATGTCCTGCACGGAACAGGAGACGAAGAAGTACTGTTGGCGCAACCGCAGTTCCTTACCCGCCAGCATATTGTCATTCGGGTAGAGAACCTTGGTCAAGTTTTCCGCCAGCACCTTGGTTTCAACCGCCTCGACATACGATCCCTTGTTGAACTCTTCCAAGCGGAACTCGTCGTCCGCCTTCGCCGACCAAAGCCGCAACGTGTTCACCGCCTGATTGTAGCCGACGATCGGCAGATCGTAGGGAACACCCAGAACCTGTGAGGTCTCCACCCATTTCCATTCGGGCTGACCGTCCTTCGTCTCGCAGATCACCCGTCCGCCAAACTGCACGACCTTGGTATATTCCGGACGGCAGAATTCCCACGGGTAACCGTTCTTCAGCCAGTTGTCGGGTTCCTCCACCTGTTGACCATCCACGATCCGCTGCTTGAAAATCCCATAGTCGTAACGGATACCATACCCCATGGCGGGAAGGTTGAGCGTGGACATCGAGTCGAGGAAGCAGGCGGCAAGTCGTCCGAGACCGCCATTGCCGAGTCCCGCGTCCACCTCCAGTTCGCGCAGCACGTTCCAGTCGATGCCGTACTCCTTCAGGGCAGAGGTGGACATCTGCTCCATCTTCAAGTTGATCACGTTGTTACCGAGCAGGCGTCCAATCAGAAATTCCAGCGAGAGGTAATACACGCGCTTGACGTTCTTCTTCGAATAGGTATCCACCGTCTCCAGCCAGCGTTCGGTCAAGCGGTCGCGAACGCAATGGGCAAACGCCTGGTATTCGTCACGGGGCGTAACGTACGACATCTCCTTCACCTGCGTGTACCGCAAATGCCAGGCGAAATCCTCGACCAGTCCGTCCACACTCATCTCGACACGGCGATCCCTGCACGTGTTCTTCTCTTCCATACACTACCTCTCAATCGTTTTTTGAAAGCGCGTATTCTACACTTTTTCCCGGAAGCGGAAAAGCGGAAAAGCGAGGGCAAGCGAGATAAGCTGATGAAGCGTGTTAAGTATAGGCAACGCGGACGTTGCCCCTCCCAAGGCGGACGTTGCCGCCAGCTGAGAAACGGGGAAGGGACATAAAGGACGAAAACGACAAAAGGGACGAGGATCGCTTCTATCCGCCCGTCACTCGCTACTGCGCGAAGCACCTCAGCTTAACACGCTTATCTCGCTGGCGGCTTCGCCGCCTACTTTGCCTCTGTTGCCCACAACCGGAAGAAACGTGCCGAATGCTTCTCCTCGTCGATCAGTGTCTCGCCGGAAGGATCGAGCGGATATGTGGCAACGTTACCAGTACCGTCGAGGTTGTCCGACGCGATAATCGTGAATACGAACCCATCACTGTTTACAAGCGGCGGCGTGATGATGACCGCCTTGTCGTCGTTGTTGAACTTAATATCGAGCAATATGAAATCTCCAGTTGGCTTGTTGAACGCATAACGGAACACATTGGCGATGCCGCCTGCGTCCTCTTCGTCATACGTGCCGTTGATACCGTTCGACTCCGCCCACGCTGGATAGCCGGACTTCTTCGCCTCGATCTTCGTGTAGGCGCACAGGACACCATCTACTGCGATACCGATATAGCAGTCCTCGGAAAGATCGGGCAAGGTGAACCAAACCTGCTGCGTCTGATCAAAGTAATCATTCGAAAAATCGCCGATGCGGGACGTGTTTTCCGCGCCGTTCGCGGTTTTCGAGAATTTTATCGCCTTGGCGGTCGTCAGGCC
Source organism: Kiritimatiellia bacterium (assembly GCA_017544725.1). Taxonomy (GTDB): domain Bacteria; phylum Verrucomicrobiota; class Kiritimatiellia; order RFP12; family UBA1067; genus RGIG8368. The sequence goes on along the minus strand of JAFYDR010000105.1, from coordinate 16,707 downwards.
CCTCCAAGAAGGGTCGGTCGTGTAGCGGATGGAGTAGTTGCAATAGCTCGACCAGACAATCTTGACCGTGGCCTTGTTGTTTTCGTCCACACTCCAATCCTTTAGCGTAAGTGTGTTGCATCCTCCCATAGCCCCGCCGACCGGATCGGTATAAGCATAGTATTCAATCAGGTTGGACACGCCGTCGCCGTCGCTGTCTTCTCCCGCCCCGCCGTAACTGAAACCATAAGTCCTTAGGGCATCAGCAAATTCGTCGGAAATGCAGTCCCCATTGGCATCTGTGTCACCCACGATTCCGCCGACATCTCCGAATCCCATGGCTTCGGGAATGGGCGGCAGTACGGTGTAGGAACGCCAGAGTTCTTTCGATCCTTTTTTGACGACGAGTGCAAGCTGTTCGTCCAACATCGCAGTCGTATCGCTGGGACTGGATGAGATATTAATCGAAAGTTGGCAGTTGCAACCGTGGGAAGCCGGGGAGAGTCGTACATAGGAAGACTGTAACAAAGCACCGAGTGTCTGACCGCCATTACCGTCATCGACAATCTTGTAGGCATAAAGTGCCACGCTACTGGAGGTGTCATCAATCAGCGTTCCCATCCAATCCACGACATAGCAGTTGTATGTATAGGTGCCGAGTATAAAGTTGGGGTCTGCGAACGAAGCGTGCGCGCTGACAAGCGCGACGATTACCGCGAACGCAAGTGCTTTCATCGGGTTTCGGAATTGCCCCCGTGCATGAGGAGTTCCAGCATGTGACTTTTGATTGATTGCGTTTCCTGTCATGGATTCATACCTTTCCCGTTTTTGGTTGTCTATTGCGTATTGGAACATACCTATACGCATCTCCACATCTAGCGGAAGCCCATTAGTCTGGCATCCAAATGTTTCTACGTCAAGGAAAAACGATCTTCTAGATTTTTTGGCGCATCTGCGTAATTCACCCATCTCATGCGTGCGAGAGGATTTTGGAAACAACAGGAACAACCTGAAGACAACAACTGAAAGAGGTGCGCGGACCAACCGGTCTGGGCATCGTCTCTCCTTTGCCTGTAACTTGCCGCTATGGAGAGCCGCCGTGTGCTACGCGGGCGAGTTAGCCCGCACTCTAAAGACAAGTTGTTTTTTTAAGTTGTTTCTGTTGTTTTCATTTTCAAAAGACGACGGTGAAATACGCAGATGCGCCCTACCCCACTTAACCCGCCATTTCCCACTTTGCCCAAGCAAATGGAAATGGTATAATTCCAGCGCAATGTTGAGCCAATAAAGGAAATCGGATGAAAAAGATTCAGCTGGGATTGTTTTGGAAAATTCTGATCGCAATTGCGTTGGGTGTCTTACTGGGATATGCGCTTCCCCATTGGGGAATCCGGATCCTGAAAACGTTCAACGTGTTCTTTGCGCAATTGCTCAAGTTCATTGTTCCGTTGCTAATTCTTGGATTGGTGACTCCCGCCATTTCGGGTGTGGGTCGCGGCGCGGGAAAGATGCTGCTTACCGTGATGCTCCTTTCCTATTTCTCCACCGTACTGGCAGCTTTCTTTGCTTGGGGGTGTGCTTCTGAACTATTACCGCATTACATTCAGTCTGGACTTTTGGCGAAGATGGAAAACGGGATAGAGTTTACACCGTATCTCGAACTCAAAATCCCGCCGATATGCGATGTGTTGACCGCACTCGCGCTTTCGTTTATGGTCGGTGCCGGTATCATCGTCACGAAATCGGCGGTGCTCAAGCAGGTGACGGACGACTTCGGGGAAGTCGTGAAACTCACGATTATGAAGGTGATCATTCCCGGACTCCCGATCTACATCATGACCATGATCAGTACGATGACGGCATCCGGGAAAATCGGGGCAATGGCAGGCACGATGTTCAAAGTGATCGGAACAGGATGGGCGTTGACGATTGTGTTTCTCATCCTGCTGTACATCATTGCGGGCATTATCGTCGCCCGCAACCCGTTCTCGATGCTGTGGCGTATGTTGCCCGCATACCTGACGGGACTCTCGATCGCCTCGTCCTCCGCAGTGATCCCAGTCACGCTGGAGTGTTGCGAAAAGAACGGTATTTCCAAAGACGTCCGTGATTTCACCATTCCACTATGCGCGAATGTTCACATGGTCGGTAGCGCGATCAAGATGCTGGCTAGCATGGTCGCGATCTTCATCATCTTCGAAATCAAACCCGAGTTCGGCAAGGTCGTACATTTCATTTTCATGATGGGCATCGCCGCCGTGGCGGCGCCTGGCGTAATGAGCGGGGTGTTGATGGCAAGCGTGGGATTGATGGGCTCGATTGTCGGACTCACAGAAGACCAAATCGGATTGCTGATGACCTTCTACATGGCGCTGGACGGATATGGTCCCGCCGCAAACGTGACAGGCGACGGCGCCATTGCAGTGATCATCGACCGCTTCTTCGGCCGCCCTGCGCGCGACGCATCCTTGGAGAAGCAGAAGCTCAGCGCTAGCTGCTAGCTCGCACCGCACCTCGTGCGAAGCGCAGGTAAATTTGGCTCTTCAAAAATTTTGTGGAAGCTCTCCTTCTGAAAGCCCCGAAGGGGCGAAGGTACACAGACGGGAACAAGCGTAGCGCAGTGCCCGGAATTGGAAAACCCGCGCTAGCCCTGAAAGGGCGATGGAGCAGGGCGTGTTGCCTACAACTTTCTGCCGCCCCTTCCGTCGCTTTCGTCCCTTTGCTTTTCCGCTTAACCAGCTTAACTCGCCTGACACGCTTTACACGCTTGCCCAGCAGACGACGTTAGCCGTCGCCCGCCTCAGTCTTCCGCAGATGCGTTGGGGTCTTTGAGTTTGATGCCAACGTCCTTCAAGGTGATTGTCATCAATTGTTCCTTTGTCGGATTTTGAATTTCCGTGATGCGGAGCGACTGGCGTTCGACGGTCTTCTCAAAGAGGTTGCGCACCCAACGTCCGTTCCCGAAATTCTTGTCGCGTTTCTCCGTCCCCAGGCCGATAAATGCATTCAAGTATTTTTCCACGTCATGAGAGAGGATATACTTGTTTTTCTTCGCCGTCTGCCGGAAAATCGTCGCCAGGTCTTCGACCGTGAAATCGGGGAAGAAGAGTTCACGGTTGAAGCGACTCTGCAACCCGGAGTTCATCGCGAAGAAATTCTTCATCTCGTCCTTGTATCCCGCGATGATAACAACCATGCGACCACGTTCATCCTCCATGCGCTTGAGGAGCGTCGCCACCGCTTCGGAGCCGTAGGTGTCGTTCTGTCCCTGATTGAGCTGGTACGCCTCGTCGATGAAGAGGATGCCTCCGACGGCGGAATCGATGAGCTTGTTCGTCTTGAGCGCGGTCTGTCCCGCATAGGCGGCGACAAGCCCCGAACGATCCGTCTCGACAAGGTGTCCCCTATCCAGGATGCCGAGTGCACGGAAGGCTTTCGCGAGAATGCGCGCAACGGTCGTCTTGCCGGTTCCGGGATTTCCCGTAAAGACGAAGTTGTAACTCATCGTTGCAGCCTCAATCCCCTGCGCTTCGCGCAGTTTGTTCGCCTTGCAGGTCGCGACAAGCCGCTTCACCTCGTCCTTCACGCTTTTCATGCCCGTCAATTCGTCCAACTCGGCAAGAACCTCTTCGATAGTCGGCGCGCGCGTATCCGCCACCTTCTCGCCGAGTCCAAGATCCGCCAGTTCCAGCGTCGCCACGGCCTCGCCGTCCAGCGTCCCAGCTTCGGCAAGACGGTTCGCCTGACGCCCCGTCGCATCCTCAAAAAGCTGCCGCACGAAACGCGCATTCCCGAAAGTCTTGTCGCGTCGGCGTGTCAGCCGTTTCATCGCATCGTCCAGTCCCGCATCCAACTCCGTCGAGAGCTTGTACTTGTTTTTCTTCGCGATGGAACGGAAAATCTTCGCCAGTTCAGGCGCGGTGTAATCGGCAAACTCAATCTTGATTCCAAAGCGGCTGGAAAGGCCCGAGTTCGCGCTGAGGAAGTCTCGCATCTCGTCGGTGTATCCGGCAGCGATAACGATCAACTTGCCTCGTTCATCCTCCATGCGCTTGAGGAGCGTCGCGATCGCCTCCTTCCCGTAATCATCGCTGTCAGACGAGTAAAGCTGATACGCCTCATCGACGAAAAGGATTCCGCCCGGCGCTTTCTCAGTGGCGGCACGACGTTCCGCCGCCGTCCGTTCGCGTTCTTTACCCGAAGAGTCCTGCTTCGGCGGAATCCCGACCGCCTCGTCGATCTTTGTGTTTGTCTTCACGGCAGTCTCGCCCATGTAACGTCCGACCAGACCGGAACGATCCACCTCTACGAAATTGTCGCTCTTGACAATGCCGAGCGCGCGGAAAATACGCGCGATGATGCGTGCGACCGTCGTCTTGCCCGTGCCGGGATTTCCCGTGAAAACCATGTGCAACGAACGCGGGGAAACGGGCATTCCCGCCGCACGTCGCGCCGCATCGACCTTCTCCTTGTTGACGATTTTCTTCACCTCGGCCTTCACGCCCTCCAAGCCGACCAAACCATCGAGATCCGCGAGCGCTTTCGCGAGTTCCGTCTCGGCGTCGTAGGGCGCATCCGCAGGAGACGCCTGTGGCTTCGTATCCTTCTCGGTTGTAGCCTGTACCTCCGGTTTCCCCTCACCCGGATCGTTCTTGTCCGGCAGGAAAATCCCGACGACCAACAGAACGAGTACAAAGATCACACATCCCACAATCGTCTTCCAGATGAAGTTGAAGACACTTTTCAAAAAACCCATCATCTCACGATCCTCTCTTTCTCCATGCCCGGTGTCGGGACGCGCACCCCATCCGCCATGCCACTGCACAGCCATTCTTACATCGCCAAAAGGATACCAAAGTCAAGCCCGGATATTCAAGTTCAAGTTGAGGCGCACGGTGTTTCTGATTGAATGGCATGGAGGAACTTGTTAGAATACTTCTCGCAACGAGGGATGGTACATCGCCCTCGGTAACCATACGAAAGGATTGATGACTATGAAGAAGTGGATTGCGATGGCTTGCGTCTGCGCCGCGTCTGCGGCATTCAGCGCACCGGAAAAGATCATTTTCGATACGGATATGTACACGGACTTCGATGATGTCGGCGCATTGGCGACGCTCCATGCGTTGGCTGACGCGGGCGAGTGCGAGATTCTCGGCACGATCGCCAGTACGCGGGGCGCCCCATCGATCGGTATGGTTGAAATCATCAACGACTTCTACGGTCGCCCGAATCTGCCCGTGGGCGTGAACAAGGAACTGGGCGTCGGACCCTACACCAAACCGCAGAAGTCCTACGACATCTATCTCGACATGGTGAAGAAACACGCCGCCGTGGTAAAGCACCAGACGAGCGACACCGCACCCGATGCAAACGAAACCTACCGCAAGATCCTTGCCGCGCAACCGGATAACAGCGTGACCATCTGTTCTGTCGGCTTTACCACCAACATGCGCCGTCTGCTGGAAACGAAGGGCGATGCCGTCTCCCCGCTCAACGGCAAGGATCTGGTGGCGAAGAAAGTGAAGGCGTGGTATGCGATGGCATGCCGTTTCCCGGAAGGTTCCGAATACAACTCGGCGACAGACGGCGAATCGTCGAAGATCGCATTCCGCGACTGGCCCACTCCCGTTTACTTCCTCGACTGGAGCTACGGCGTGGAAGTCAAGTGCGGCGTTCCCGTCTCGCGCAAAGGCGGTGCCGTCAACCCCGTGCGCGACGCCTTCAAGCGCGCGTTGCAAGACTACAACGAAGTTGACAAAGGTCATGCCGCATGGGATGAGGTAACGGTGCTCGCAGCGGTTCGCGGCTGGCAGCGTTACTTCAACGTGGAACGCGGCAAGTTCGCCATTGTTGACGAAAAAGGCAAGAACACTTGGACGAAAGACCCGAACGGGAACCATTACGTCCTTACGGTCAAGACGCCGAAGGTGGAAGTCGGCAAGATTGTCGATGAGCTGATGGCGCGCGGTCCGATGGACTGGATCGACGGCAAAGATCTGCCGCTGGAAGGAAAGGCGTTTCAAGACGTGAAGCGTTTCTACGACCGCATGCCCGCTTCGCTGGAAGGCAACAAAAATATCAACGGCGGCGTTTGGGGCCAGTGTCACCACACGACGGGTGAAAGTTTCCGTTTCTCCTCGGATGCACCGTGGTTGCGTCTGCAGTGGAGTCTGATTGGTGCAGGACTGTCGATGAATCACATGCCTGCGACGGGCATGAGCGGCATCGACGTGTATGGTTGGACGGAGAAAGACGGTTGGCGTTATCGCTCAACAGGTCGTCCCGTTAGCCAGCACAACAACGAACTTACCGTGTGGTGCGCGAAAGGTGAACCGATTCAAATCTACCTGCCTCTCTACAACGGCATCAGCTCGTTCAAGATGGGCGTGCCGAAGGGCACGAAGATCTCCCCGCTTCCTCCGCGCAAGAGTGGCGTAACGAAGCCCGTGGTCTTCTACGGCACCTCGATTACCCACGGCGGTTGCGCCTCCCGTCCGGGAATGTCTTGGGTGAATATCGCAGGCCGTAAGGCTGACGTGCCCATCGTCAACCTCGGCTTCTCCGGCAGTGGCAGGATGGAGTTTGACATGGCGGCCTACGTGGCGCGGATCGACGCGAGCTGCTATGTGCTGGACTGCCTGTGGAACATGGGATTGGACACGGTGAAGGCAAACTTCGAGCCGTTCGTGCGCGAGCTGCGCCGTCTGCGCCCTGACGTGCCGATCATCTGCGCGGAGGACTGCAACACCTTCCACGACACGACCGAAAAAGGCGCGGTCGCCAAGGCCGTTGTCGAAAAACTGCAGGCGGAAGGCTGGAAGAACATCTCCTTCCTGCCGAACACCGAACAGATGACTCGCGACGGCGAAGAGACAGTCGATACCTGCCACCCCAACGACTGGGGCATGATGCACATGGGCGATTGCTTCGCCAAGGCAATCCGCAAAGTCCTCGGGCTGTAACTTCGAGCCGCTTGAGGCGGCAATGAAGAATGAAGAGATAAGAATGAAGAATGAAGGGTGCGTGTCGCGTGTTGTTTGTCACGTGTCATCGGTAGCTATTGATTGCTATCGAATGCAATTGAACGAAAGGAGCGAATCATGAAGCGATTGTTGTGGACTGTGCTTGGGTGTTTCGGACTGGTTGCCGTCGGCGTGGCGGAGGAAGATTAAGCGCGGTACGTAAACCCGTTTATCGGGTGTTCGTACAACGGGCACACCTTTCCCGGCGCCTCCTATCCGTCGGGACTCGTGCAGCCCAGTCCGGACAGCGGGAAGACCGACTGGCAGCACTGTTCCGGGTACGTGTATGACGACAAGACCATCTACGGGTTCTCGCAGACCCACCTGAGCGGGACGGGGGTGCCGGACATGGGCGACGTGCTGCTGCTGCCGTTCACGGGGGACGATCCGGAGAAACCGGGCGAAAACGACAAGTCGATGGAGGTCGCGACCCCCGGATACTACGCCGCGACGCTCGCCAACTTCGGCGTCCGGGCGGAGCTGACCTGCACCAGGCGCGTCGCCCTGCACCGCTACACGCTCCAGCGGAACACGCCGTTCCACCTGCTGCTCGATCTGCAGTGGGGCAATGTTTACCGTCCGCTGACGCACATTGCCGAGACGGAGAACAAGGTGGAGAACGACCGGACGATCAGCGGCAGCAACTACTCCCGCGCCTGGCTCAGCCGCCGGTACGCGTTCGTCGTCACCTTCGACAAGCCGTTCACCGCGCGCCGCGTCCTGCCGAAGAAAAAGGGCGAGAAGGCGGACCGCTACGTACTCGACTTCGACCTGAAACCGGGCGACCGGCTGCAGGTGAAGGTCGCCTACTCCACGGTTGACGTGGAGGGGGCGCGCCGCAATCTGGCCGCCGAACTGCCGGGGTGGGATTTCGAGGCTGTCCGCGATGCCTGTCGCGCCGCCTGGAACAGCCTGTTCGCGCGGTGCGTGATGGAGGGGGGCGACCCCGCGCTGCGCGAAAACTTCTACACCGCGCTTTACCACCTCTTCCTCACGCCAATCAACCTGGCGGATGTCGATGGGCGGTATCGCGGAGCCGACGACAAGGTGGCGGTCGCGGAAAACGGCGTCTATTACACCCATCTCTCGCTGTGGGACACCTTCCGCGCGGCGCACCCGCTCTACACGATCCTCACGCCCGAAAACGTGGACGGATTCGTGCGGTCGATGCTGGGACACTATCGCGCCCTCGGCTATCTCCCGGTCATCGCGTACGCGGGCAAGGAAACCTTCTGCATGATCGGCAACCACTCCGTTCCCGTGATGGTTGACGCCTTCTCCAAAGGGCTGACAAGCGTTTCCGGGAAGGAGATCTTCGAGGCGATCGACAAGTCGCTGAGCGTGAAGCACCCCGGCAAGCGCAAGGAGGACTGGGACCTCTACGACCGGTACGGGTACTACCCCTACGACCTCGTCAAGGGCGAGTCCGTCTCGCGCACGCTGGAGTGCGGCTACAACGACTGGTGCGCCGCGTGGCTGGCGCGGAAGATCGGCAACGCGGAACGCGCCGCCTTCTACGAAAAGCGCGCGCGGTACTTCCGCAACGTGTTCGATCCGTCCATCGGGTTCATGCGCGGCAAGGACACGAAGGGGCAGTGGCGCGAGCCCTTCGATCCGATCATCATCGGGCACGGCGCGAAGACGGCGAACGACTTCACCGAGGGGAACGCCTGGCAGTACAGCTGGCACGTGCTGCAGGAGCCGGAGACGCTGGTCTCGCTGATGGGAGGCAAGGAGAAGTTTGCCGACAAGCTCTCCAGGCTGTTCGTGCAGCCGGAAACCATCAAGGGCGCGGGGGGATTCACCGGGGACGTGTCGGGACTGATCGGACAGTACGCCCACGGGAACGAGCCGAGCCACCACGTCATCTACTTCTTCCAGTACGCAGACCGTCCCGACAGGACCGCCGAGCTGGTGCGCACGGTTTTCGACAAGCTCTACAAGAACAAGCCGGACGGTCTGTGCGGGAACGACGACTGCGGGCAGATGTCCGCCTGGTATCTTTTCTCCGCGATGGGTTTCTACCCCTTCAATCCCTGCGCGGACGGGTATGTGCTGGGGGCGCCCCAGGTGCCGAAAGTCACGCTTCAGGTCGGCGGCGGCAAGACGTTCACCGTAATCGCGCGCAACCTCTCGAAGGAACGCAAGTACGTCCAGTCCGTCACGCTGGACGGAAAGCCGGTGCAGGGCTTCAAGTTGACGCACGACCAGATCCGCAGGGGCGGCACCTTGATTTTCGAGATGGTCGCCAAGGACGAGTATGCGAATCCCGTGATTCCCGTCAATTGCGCAGACCGACCGTGTGGAACGGCGGCGACGGCTATCACTATCTCTTCTCGACGGGCGACATCCGCAGCCAAACAATGTGGCGTTCGCGAGATCTGGTCCGCTGGCAGGACACAGGCAGGCGTCCCTACTCGGACGAGGAGGCGAAGAAGCTGTGCGAACTGAAAGGGAGCAAGGGAAAATTCTGGGCGCCGGAAATGGTGCGCGTCGGCGATCGCTGGAACCTCTATTTCTCGCTTCAGGCCGACAACCTGCTGGTGATGTCTTCGGAGAATCCGACGTCCGGCTTCACCTTCCGCAAGGCGCTGGTCAGTTCCGAGAACGGCGGATTGGAACGGGACAACATCGACGCCTGCGTCCGGAAGGATGAAAACGGACAGCTTTGGATGTTCTTCGGATCCACACGCCGTCTCTGCCGCGTGAGGCTCGCCGCCGACGGACTTGCACTGGCGCAGGGGGCGACCATCGAACCAGTCGCCGGGACGACCGATCTAGAAGACCGGTCACGCGCCCGCGTCTTCGAGGGCGCCTACCTGCACCGTCGCGACGGCTACTGGTACCTGCTCGTCAGCGCGGGAGGTTTCTGGAACGACACATACTGCCTGAAGGTCGGACGCTGCCGAACGCTGAACGGTGTGTTTCTTGACAAGGAAGGACGTCGGATGAGTGACGGTTTCGCCTCTGACCTATTGCATGGCAACGATCTCTTCTACGGTCCGGGACACAACGGAAACATCATCACCGACCGAAATGGAAAGACCTGGATCTTCTTCCACTCTCATTGGAAAGAGGTGGAACCGAAAATGCGCGTCGCATGCCTAGACGAGCTGCGTTGGGACAAAGACGGCTGGCCCTACTTTGAAAACGGTACGGTGGCAACTCACCGTACGCCACCTGCTCTTTAGTAGCTTATGGAGATCCGCCACCCTACACGACGGGTGTGAGCAGACGGTGCAGATGCAGAAGTGTAACGGCACGGCAGTCGAGCGTGTGGCCGGCGCGGTAGGAGACGACGGTTCCAACGAAGCGTCCGCAGTCGATTAGGGCGATGGCCGCAAGCAGATCGAGCGTCGCGCGATGCCAGACCGGTTCCAAAGCCTTGCCGTTGTCCATTTGGAAACGGGGCGTTCCGTGCCATTTCTTTTTGCCGTGAATCAAGATGTTGTCGGTTGTGTAACCGAGGTTTCGCATGTCGGCAACCAGCTTGCCGATGGTACGCACCATGACCATCTGCTGGTACGAGGCGTTGGTACGCGCGTACGCGCCCTTGCGGAATGTCTCCGGTGTCACGTCGAAGACGATGCGCTGCTTGCCGATCACGGAGTTGAAGTCGATGGCGACATCGAGACGAAGCGTCTTTCGTCCGTTTTCAGTCGGCAGGAAGATCAGGAAGTCGCCCCGATCCCCAACGAAGGATACAGGTTCTCGGACAGTAACGAATTTCGCGGGTTCGTCCTTCTCCACGATGCCCGCCTCTTCGAACGCCTCCACCAAATCAAGGCTGCTACGATCGAAGAGAGGCGGATCCCCGTTGTCCGTACCGATCAACACATCATCCACTCCCATACCTAGCCGCAACGCGATGATGTGTTCCACCATACGGAGATAGTTATGCGGATTTCCGCTGCGCAACACAATGTTACGCGCGGATGTCCACACGTTACGAATGGAGACGGATGTGGGGAGTTGCTCATGCAGGTCGGTACGGTCAATCCACCAGCCGGGATCGTCGCTCGGTCCGAAGGTGAGGGTACGCAACTTCTTGCCGTAGAACGTACCCGCACCGGTTACCGACCGATCACCACCCAACGTCGTTCGTTTGGAGGAATAGCCGGCGTCGCCGTCACACAATTCCTGCACATCGATTTCCTGCTGGATGAATTTTTCATACGCCTGCCGGAGCACTTCATTCTGCCCCAGCAAGACTCGACCGGTCGGATAAGAAAACGCCATGGATTGACCGTCCCCGCCTATGGGTTACTTCTTCAGCTGATATTTCGCGATGATCTTCTCCAGCTCCGCACGGAAGGCATTGTCCTTCGGGAACACGCCGTTACGGATGAGGACATCCAGATCGCCGCGCAGGGTGAAGACTTCCCACTTACGCTTGTCCGCCTGTTCCTTGGTCAACTTGTTGAAGTCCGCCAGGAAAGCGTTCTGCAATTCGGGCAGCTTCTGCTGATACTTCGGATTCATATCGTAGGAGGCCACCTCCAGAATGCCGCGAATCGCGTTCATGCGGTTGTTGAAGTCAACCTTCGCGAACAGCTCTGCAGCGGTCTTCTGGCGAAGCGCCATCACATCCTTCTCGGTCGCGGCGGGACCGCCATGCGTCGTATTCGCATAACGGGAAGGAATCTCGCGAATCCAGATGTTGCGGAAATGCACTGGATTCCCGTGATCCTGCAACTGGAGCGGCAACTTAGTGTCATGCGGAGCGAGCGGACGACGGCGGCAGTGGGTCGTCAGCCCCTCCATCTCCCAGTGGTCCTGCGTCAGCACACCGTTGTGGAATACGGTGACGGAACCGGGATAGACCATCTTGTTCCCCTGCCAAACCGGCTGGTGGAAAACGATGTCGTAACTCTGCCATTCGCCCGGTCCAAGAGAGGCATTGACCAACGGCGGATTCTCTGCATAGACGGCAGAAGCCTGACCGTCCGCATAGTTCGGATTCGGGTTGGGATTCTTGGAAGGATCGGTCTCGAAAGAGTCCAGCACTTGAATCTCGTAGTTCCCCATCAGGAAGACGCCGCTGTTACCGCGCCCTTGCCCAAAACCTTCCACGCGCGAGGGAGCCGCCCACTCAAGGTGCAACTGGCAATCGCCAAACTTCTGCTTGGTCATGATGTAACCAGCACCGCGTACAGATTCCAGCGTGCCATTGACCAGCTTCCACTTGGTCGGATTCCCTTTCGTGTCCGTCCAATTCGCGAACGTCTCCGGCGTACCGTCGAACAGCACGACGGCATCCGACGGTGCCTTCGCGAATTGGGGAGTCGCAGACACCTTGACAGGATTCGGGCGATTACGGTCATGTACCGCCCATGCGTGCCGCGCGTCCGGCGTATCGCCATACAAGAAAGCCATCGCGGCACCCGCCGCGCCACAAACGGCGAGAGCCGCCGCAATCGTCTTCATCTGCTTCATCGAAACTACCTCCTAAATGGAAACGGGGAAACTCCCCTCATCTTTGTCATGCACCCAGTATAGCAAATCTGAACCGCGTGGGCAAGCAGGGATGCGGGGGCGGCGAAGCCGCAAGGCGGCTAACGCCGCCAGCTGAAAAGCTGAGAAGCTGAGAAGAAGGCAGTAGGCAATAGGGAGTAGGCAGTAGCGGCGGCAGGCACCGCCAACCGAGAAGCGGGGGTGCTTCGCACAGTGACGAGTGAAGAGTGACGAGAGATTTCGCCGTTAATCTCGCTAGTCCTGCCAGTCTCGCCAGTCCGCTCCGGCGTGTCGCGTGTCGTTTGTCGCGTGTCATCGTTAGCTGTCGAATGCTATCGAATGCAATCGAACGTGAGGACCACGCGTATCGTGACCGTATAGAAAAGGGCATCAACTATATACCTTCGCTCCACCCAACCACCCAACCACCTAACTACCTAACCACCTAACTACCCAACTACTGAACCGTTCGCGGAGCGAACTCCTGAAGGCAGATCAGGTAGCCTTCGGGATTTCCGATGTCGAAGCGTTTGCCCGGATAGAGATAGCCGTACACGGGTTCTAGTCCAAGCAGTTTTTGGATCGCATCGGTCAACTGGATTTCCCCGCCCACGCCTGGTCGCTGAGTTTCCAGCAACTCAAAGATGCGGGGGGATAGCAGATATCGTCCCGCAACCGCGAGGTTGGAGGGTGCCTCTTCGCGTTTCGGTTTTTCCACAATGTCCGTGATGCCGAACGTCCGTCCATCTTCCGCACTGGGGACGCCCGCGATGATGCCGTAGCGCGAAACCTTCTCTTCCGGAACCAGCTCTAACCCGACGACCGACGCATTTGCGCAACGAAGCGACAGTGCGGCCATCTCCGCCGATGCGGAGGGATGTCCTCCAACCAACGCGTCACCGAGCAAAATCAGCACGGGATCTTTCTCGTCACGTAGCAGTGAAGCCGCCTGGAGAACCGCATGCCCCAGTCCGCGTTGCTCCAACTGATCGACGAACCGAATCTTCCGCGACAACTCTTCGACACGCGTCAATTCACGCATCGCCTCCTCTTTTTTCGCGAGGCGGGTATGCCACAGACTGCTCTCCGAAAAGTAATCGCGCAGGATTTGTTTTTCGGGCGAGGTGACGATGACAACCTCTTCCGCACCCGCTTCGATCGCCTCCTCGACAATCCACTGAATAGCGGGTTTATTGCCGACGGGTAAGAGTTCCTTGGGAACGCACTTCGTCGCAGGGAAGAAACGGGTTCCATACCCAGCCGCAGGGATCAACGCTTTCATTTCGTGTTCCTTTCGTATCTCGTTTTCAATGCTTGCCTGACCCGTTCCCGCAAGGCGTGGTAGAATCGGATGCGCCACGGGAGATTGATTCGCAGAAATGGCGAGAGTCGCGCCGAGGAAATCTTCTTCGCGAGCTTGCGAACTAGATAACCGTCAATCGCCAGCATCCACTCGTCTTCGGGATAGTCTGTTTCTTGAACCAAAGCAGAGAATGCCTGCAACAGGTGATGTCGCCGTTTCCAAGAGAACCAGTGCAAATGTTCTGCGGAGACGATGACATAACGAATCAGATCTTCCGCCGGATAACCGAAACGCCACTCTTCAATATCGAGGAATCCCGAAACGCGTTCTCCGTCAAAGAAGAAATTCCCGTAGTGCAAATCGCCGTGGATGATACGCATCCGTTTGGGATCGTGCTGTAAGGAAGCCGCGGGAATCTGTTCAATCTCGCGCAACAACGGTTGACAGTGAAGTTCCTGCACCCTCGCCAAAAGGCGGTCGCGTGTCTCTCCGAATTCCCACGGCGGCAGGATGAATCCATCGTCCCGCAACCCTTGCAGAAACTCCGCATAGCTAGCGAGGAAGTTTTTCCTCTCCTCATCCGTGAGCATATCGAAGTACTTCCCGCTGCCGGGAATCCAACTGAAACAGAGAACAACGCAATCGTGGAAAGCGAGGCAACGTCGGTCGAAGAGAATGGTAGGGATAAGCGGGCAACGCTGTTCCTGCGTGTGCGCAAGCAGGCGTGCCAGCATCTCATCGCGACGTTTCTGCTGAATCAGACATTTGACGGCAAACCGTGAGGTGCCATCTGTCGTTTCCACTCGGAAATTGAAGGAATGCGCATGCCCGGAAAGACGGATCAACGGACGCAATGACAGAGAAAGTTCCTTCTCCAGAAACGCCTGTAATTCTTCCGTTTTGAAATTCTGTCCCATACGCGCTTGCGCCTGATTCCATTCATTCCGTTTCCGCACCACGGCTCAACGGTCACTGCGGCAGATCATCTGCCTCCCCTTTGGTAATCCCCCACTCATTCAGTCTCCGGTGCAGGGTACGTCGGCTGATTCCCAGCTCGATTGCAGCCTTGGAACGGTTGCCTCCGTTCTTCTCCAGCACGGCAAGAATCTTCTGCTTTTCCGCATCTGCGAGAGAACCGTTGACGAATGTGTCGGTCAAAGCCGTTGTGGTGACGGATGGAATACGGGCACCCGCCGCGCTGCGGATTTCCATCGGCACGTCCTGCACTGTCAGATGGTCGCCACGCGACAACACCACCATGCGCTCCATTGCATTGCGCAACTCGCGTACATTCCCCGGCCAATCGTAAGCACACAGGATGTTCAGTGCCTCCGGTTCAATCCCATTCAAGTGCTTGTTATTCCTCTCGCAGAAGTCCGTGAGGAACTGCTGTACCAGCAAGGGAATGTCACCGATTCGATCCTTCAGCGGCGGCAACTGGATGCCTACCACATTTAACCGGTAGAAAAGGTCTTCACGGAATCGGCCCTGCGTCACGTAATCCCGTAGGTTTCGATTGGTGGCAGCGATTACACGGATATCCACTTCGATTGTATCCGTTCCACCGACACGCTCGAACTGCCGCGCCTCCAGCACACGGAGGAGCTTGACCTGAACCGCAGGCTCTATCTCGGAAATCTCGTCGAGGAAAAGCGTACCGCCGTTCGCCTGCTCGAAGCGACCCTTCCGTTGCTGTACTGCTCCTGTGAACGCGCCCCGTTCGTGTCCGAACAACTCGCTTTCCAACAGCGAGGCGGGCAGTGCCGCGCAGTTCACCGCGACAAACGGCTTGTCCGCGCGCTGGCTGAGTCGATGGATCGCGTGCGCGACCAACTCCTTGCCCGTTCCGCTCGGACCTTGGATCAGAACCGTCGCGAGCGTCGGCGCGACCTGACGGATCGTCTCGAAAACGGGGCGCATCGCCTCTGAATTCCCAACGATGTTTTCCAGCCCGAATTTTTCATCCAGCTGACTCTCCAGCGTCTGCACCCGCTTCTCCAACGAACGTGCCTTGATCGCCTGTGCGAGCAGGACATCCAACTGATCCAAGCTAATCGGCTTGGTCAGGAAATTGTATGCGCCGTCCCGCATCGCCTCGACCGCCTCCGCGATCGTACCATACGCCGTCAGCAAAATGCAGGTTGTCTGCGGGTAGAGTTTTTTCACCGTCCGAAGCAGATCAAGTCCCTTCATGCCCGGCATCCGCATATCCGAAAGCATCACATCCACGTCCAGTCCGGAAGCGAACAACTCCAACGCCTTCTCCCCGCTCTCCGCCACATGCACGTCGTAATGCCTTTTCAGCGCCAAGGCAAGCCCGTCGCGCGTATTCCTGTCGTCATCGACAACCAGTATGATCGGTTTATCCGCCATCGTTCCAATCTCCGCCGCACCCTTCACAGTACAGACACATAATCAGGTAAAAGGAAATGATACGCCAATCCCCCCCATTCGACAAGGAAGGATTTGAGTAATAAAAAATGAAAAGAGAAAAATGAAGAATGGGGGCGGCGAAGCCGCCAATGACGAATGACGAATGAAAGAAATGTCGCCAGTCCGTTCCGACGTATCGCGTGTCGTTTGTCGCGTGTCATCGGTAGCTATCGATTGCTATCGATTGCAATCGAACGAGAGGACTACGCGTATCGTGACCGCCTAGCCCTGAAGGGGCGGCAGAACAATCTTCCGCTGCTCGTCATGCCATGCCGCCTTCTGTCGCCCTTTCAGGGCTAACATGCCTTTACTTGATTCCGGGGGCTGCGCTACGCTTGCCCCCGTCTGTGTACCTTCGCCCCTTCGGGGCTTGTCGAAAGTTATCCCCATGAACGTTCACGCGCGCGGAGCGGACGGGGGTGCTTTTTTACCTCACGCAAAGTTCATGAGAAGCGATGTGCGGACCGGTTGGTCCGCGCACCTCCTTCAAATGTTGTCTTCAAGTTGTTCTGG
>JAFYDR010000104.1 GCA_017544725.1 Kiritimatiellia bacterium | reverse complement strand
GGCCCCATCAACAACACGCCCTTCGGAATCTTGCCGCCCAACTTCTGAAACTTGTCGGGAGCTTTCAGATACTCCACAATCTCCTGAACCTCCTCCTTCGCTTCCTGAACGCCGCCGACATCGGAGAAGAGAACTTTCTTGCGATCTTGATTGAGAAGCCGCGCACGGCTTTTTCCGAATCCCATTGCGCTGCCGTTTGCATTCCGCACCTGCCGGAAGATGAAGAAGAAAAACAGCCCCATCATCAGCATCAGCCCCAGCAACTCCGGCAGGAAATTCTGGAACCAATTGTTGCTGTAGGTCAACTGCCACGGAATCTTCTTGTCTAGCAGGAACTTCTCCAAATTTTCCGTCGGCAACACATTGACACGGAACCGACGTCCCTGTGCCTCATTACCCGTCGGCTTAAGCGTCCCCTGCAGATAGGTCTGTCCATCGGACTGGCGCACCATCTCCACCTGTTCGACCTGATTGCTCTCAACGCAATCACGGAACTCGATCTGCGTCATCGGCTCCGATCCTTTGCTCGGATTGTAGAAATACATCCCGAACAGGAAAACCGCCAGAAGCGCGAATATCAGCCAGGGGACGTTGACGCGACGATCTGGCAGTTCGGGCAAACGGCGGTGACGATTTGAACCGGAATGCTCCTCTTTCTGCTTCGGCAAAGGCGGAGGTGTTGGGTCAGTATGATTGTCGTGTTTCTCTTCGCTCATTTAAAACGGTCTCCCGTAACGGGGTTGTTGACGCTGCATCTTGACTTTCGGCTCTTCCAGCAATAGCGCGTACCATTGGTCGCCAAATCCAGAGTTGTTAAAATGCGCAATCCGGTTGTTCGCTAGATTCTCCTTGTTGGTCTTGAGAATCTGGTTGTCAGATTTTTCCAGTGCGCGCGCCAGCACCTTGTGCGCCTCATCAATCCGGTTCTCCTTAACCAGAATCCAGGAATACAACGCGAAGAGCAAGTCACCCTTTCCGTAGGCAATCCGCTTCGTTGCCTTCTCGAAAACGGCGGGAATCGCATCCAGCTCTTTCTTCATGTACATCCGCGCAATCTTGATGCAAACCATCAACGGATCAAAAAAGAGAGCATGCGGCATCTGCTTGTCAACATTCTTGAAGTCCTTGATCATCCAATACAGCTGCAGACGCAACGTCGCAATTTGACGTCCCATCGTCGGCGCCCACTTGCGGTACTTGTCCAATCCTTCCGACGCGAGAAGCGCCTGGTTGACGAACTTCTGCTGCTCGTGCTGGATCTCATCCTGGGCAGCCTTGATGCTACCTGGCGGACGATGCTGCCAGCCGTTCACTTTCGCCTGCAACCTACGCTGACCATCCTTCATAATCTCCTGCACTTCCGTCATCGTCTTCCGCAGCTTTTTCTGCAAAAAATACCCAATCGAAAACTGCACAAGCAGAAACGCGAAGATACCCCAGAAAATCGCCCAACCGACACTCGACACATGGGAAAAACCAAGTCCTAGTCCCGTCCCCACGCCAGCGCACAAACTAATCAAAACCGTAAACATTTCAATACCTTTCAGAAAGAGTTTATTTTACCCGAAAATCACCCCATTCGTCCAGCATCGTTTTTTGATTTTTGAACAGGGATGCGGATGACAAAATTTTGTCTGTTGAATCGGGAAAAACAGTAGTATAATTTTCGGCACATGACATCACAGGTGGGTGCTGACTGGGGCGTAACCGTTTCGTGATGATCGGAAATCGAGTGGAGATGGGCAAATGATAGCGGGTGCAGTGATAGCAGCAGCGATGCTGCGATTTTTGGATCCATACACAAGCGTGTACCAGACGGATAATCCGGTAGAAGGAGAAAGGTTTTCTCATGAGCCGGGCTTTTGGAAGTCGCCGAACGGTCTGGTCGATCCGTTGGCAAAGATACCCGCAGCACGCATCCTGTATTCTTGTTTCCTTCTCCGAGAGACACCATTTGAGAAATATGATCCGGAAAAACCGAGCGATCTTTTCAAGGTGAATCAAGTTGGTTATCTTCCTTCAATGCCAAAGTTCGCTTACATCGGCGCATGGCTTGGACCGCGCCTCGGCGCATGGAAGCCGAAAAAACCGTTGACAGGGTGGCAGCTTGTCGCAGCCGATTCGGGCGAGGTTGTACTTGACTCGCCAACGCCCCCCGCGTTACGCATCCCAGACGGTTACACGCAGGAGGGAACCCCGTTTACAGGGGAAGAGACATACGAGATGGAATTTTCCTCAGTGACAAATGAAGGGACGTATTTCCTACGCATTCCTGATATCGGACGTAGCCGGAATTTCCGCATTTTCGCAACTGCCGCAGAAGACGCATTCCGAGTTCACATGGGCGGTCTCTATCAAAAGCGCTGTGGGATTGCAAAAGAAGAACCGTACACACATTGGACAGCAGGAGCTTGCCATACGAATGTCGTGCGTGGCACGTTCGCATCGGAGGAGGGAAAACTGACGCCGGAAGTTAACTGGTTCGACATTATTCGGCACAATACGGACTGGCAAAACGGAGAACAACTGCACATCGTTGGTGGTTGGTACGATGCTGCCGACTATGACCGCCGTCCCTCGCACCTGAACATCGTCAATGACCTCTGCGCCGTCTATCTCATGCGCCCGAAAAATTTTCGGGACGGGCAGCTTGCGATCCCGGAAAACCATAACGGTATTCCCGACATTTTAGACGAGGCTGAATGGGGACTACGCCATCTTCTCGCGGGACAACAATCCGACGGTGGTGTCGGCATCTGGATCGAGAGTACCGGACATCCTGGACCGGGAAACGTGGCGGAGAACGACGAGATGCCCTACGCACTCGCGCGTGCGACACGCCGCAGTTCGATGCGGTATGCCGCCCATGCCGCCTTGCTCGCAAGATGCCACCCCGCGTTTCGGCAACGCTATCTCGAATCGGCGATACGCGCGTGGGAGTTCGCATTGCGTGAAAAGCCCCGTACGGAAATCTTCGAGGTAAAATACCGTCGTTATCGTTTTTTCACTCGTTCGGAAGTTGTCTATTGGGATGAGGACAAAACACTTCCCGTCCATTACCTCGTAAAGGCAGCTGTCAATCTACATGCACTCACCGGCGACACCAGTTACCTAGAAGCGGTGACACATGACATGAAACGAGTGATGGAGGATTTTGGAAAAGAAGGATGGGCTTGGATTCCGCTCCTGTTCGCAGGGGAAAGGGTACTGGGACCACCGAAAGAACTGGAAGAGTTTTTCAAGGGATGGGAGCGTCGTACACGGAAAGCCGCAAATGACATTTGGCAACAAATCGAGACATCCTACGCATATCGTGCACCATGGTGGGCACCGCAAAAAGGCTGGGTACATACGATGGGGCTTGGACATGCACATCCACTCGTGCGTGCGCAATGTCTTCTGGCTGCCCATCAAATTACAGGTGATGCACATTACCTCGAAGCAGCTTCACTCGCAAATGATTTCCACAACGGATGTAACCCGCAAGGCGCGACACTGACAAGCGGACTGGGGGAAGTCTATCCCATCGCCTTCCTTGATTTGCCGTCGTATGTGGACGGAATCGCCGAGTATGTGCCGGGCATCACGCCATACCGCTGGACATACGGAGTGCCGCCGAAGGTAATCGAGATGGTATGGGGAGGCGACAAGAAACAGACCAGCAAATGGCCGATCTGGCGGCGCTGGGGAAACCTCGAAATCAAGACCATCGCCGCCAGCGAATACACGGTGTGGGAGACGATCGCTCCTGCCGCGAGCGTGACGGGATACCTGATGACGCCGGGAAAATCCACACCGCTACCGAAGCGACCGCCGCCCGCAAAGGACCTCCGCGATCTCGCGGGGTATTGGACATTGCCATGATCAATTTGTGGAAACGAGTTAACAGAAAACTGGCACTAGCATGGCTGGGCTGGAAACCGTGCCGTGAAGCGAGGAAGTCGTTCGCTATCCAGCCGTGGTGGGGAGGAAGACCATGAAGATTCTTTTAGGTGGCATTCCGTTGGGATGCGATAACATTGGTGACGAGGCGATTCTCGCTTGTGTTGTGCGGATGTTGAAGGAGTCGCTCCCGGATGTAGAGTTGACAGTGGCGACTGCCGACACGGAGACGGCACAATTACTCCACGTAGAAGTCGTTCCTCCATACGGTTTCGCGGGCGCCGGAATGGACGGTTTTGCGGAAACAGCGCAACGTCATGATGCCTACGTGTGGTGCGGTGCGACAGGGCTTTCGGATTATCCGCACATCGCGCTAGACCTCTTGGAGCTTGCGCAGAATATCGGTATCCCTACATTCGTCTGGGGAGTAGGCATGGATGACGAATTGAACCCCGTTTTTTTCCGTGTCTCAGGTAAACGGCGAATGTTGTTACATTGTCTAGGATTGGTAAGTTGGTATGAGAAACGGTTGCGAGCAAGACTCTCTCGCAGAATCACGTCCATTCTGCCTCGCTGCGCAGGCGTCTGGTTGCGTGACCCGCAGAGTGCAGAAATGCTGGCATCGATGGGATTTCGCGATTCCCAAGTCGCGGCGGATTCCGCGATTCTACTTTCGAGCACTCCTAGCAAATCTCGTGATGTTACACATCCTCCCACGCTGGGTCTCTGTATCTCCACGCAACGGCAAGTAGCGGATTTAGAGGGAGTTCGCGGACTGATTGATGCCGTGAGATCGGATGGCGGACGTATTCTCGGAATCCCGATGAATCCGAAAACGGATCGCGAGTTGTTGCAGATGCTGAGCGTTGACTGCATCACGGGGACCACACCAGAGGCGGTAGCAGATGCCGCCGCATCCTGCGATGTCGTGCTATCGAGCCGACTGCATCTCTTGATTCTCGCCGCCAACGTCGGGACGCCGATTCTCGGTATCGCACGCGGTTCTAAACTCGCCAACTGGCTTGCCAATTTCAATCGCACGGTAGAAGGCAGCGTATTCGACTGCGACTGGAAGGAAACGACGGATCATGTACTAGACGCGTTTCGAAATCGCGGCAACTGGGATACGGTACGGTCAGAGGCGTATGCGCGATTGACGGCACGATTCGAAAAGGCGCGGAAAGAATTCGTCCGCAAATTAAAGGAGGTCTGTCATGCCGGGTGACCAACCGTTCGCCAGCATCCTCATACGCGCACACAATGATGAAACATGGATCGAACGGACACTGCAAGGTGTCTTCGCTCAGCGAACCGATTTCTTGTTTGAGGTTCTCGTATGCGATGATTCCTCGACAGACCGAACTCGAGAAATCGCAGCTCGATTCCCCGTGCGCTTCATCAAACGACCTGACGGTGCATACAAACCTGGACGAACACTGAACACACTGGTGAATGCAGCGCAGGGAGAACTCGTTGTCTTCAACAACGCCGATGCCGTACCGCTCAACGGTGACTGGCTTTCATCGCTTGTAAAACCGTTGCGTGATACACCAGATCGTCCCGTCTTCACGTTCGCCAACCAGCTACCACGTACGGACGCGAGGGCACTTGTCCGCAAGGATCATGCGCGTGCATTCGGTGACGGCAAGGTACAAGCGACATGGCGTTTCTTCTTCTCTCTCGCCAGTTCCGCGACATGGAAACGTTTCTTGATCGACTCGCCCTTTGACGAAGAGATCCAGTACTCGGAGGACATCGAGTGGACTTGGCGGAACTCGCATCGGGAGATCGATCCCGTGACGGTGGTCTATTGTCCCGACGCACAAGTCGAGCATTCGCACAACTATACCTTCGGCGAACTGGCGCGTCGTTTCCGAGGAGAAGGAAAAGCAGACGCACAGATATTCGGAGATGCCCCCTGCCTATTGCACGAGATAATAGGTGCAGGACGAGAGACCCTGCGCGATTGGCTCTATCTTCAGCCGCATCCCGGTAGTTGGTCCGAAGCCTTATCTGCCCCTTTACGACGACTCGTACAGCGAATCTCCCATTGGCGAGGAATGCGGGATGCCGTCCAGAAATCGAGGAGCGGGCAATGAAAATTCTTTTTTTTCTTGAGAATGCTGATGTGCGCGGAGGTATCGAAATCTTTGCGGAACGCCACGCAAAAGAACTGCGGGAAAAAGGACATGACGTTGAAATCCTTCAGAGCTTTGACCCGCAGAGCGTCAGTTCCTGCGATCAAATTATCGTTCACAAATGCACAGATGTGGCAACGCTGGAGAAGTTTCCCGCAGAGAAAACAATCTGTTATGTCCATGACCACGAACCGATCTGTCCACGAGCCTACGCCTACACTCCGCTTCGACACAACTGTACGCGGTCAAGTGGTCTTCTTCCATGCCTCTTCTGTGCCCCGCTCTGCCGTTCTTGGAAGACCGCGTTACAGCGCGTTCTCGTTCAAGCGAAAAGAAAACGTATTCTCTCACGTTTCAGCAGAATTGTCGTGATCTCGGAATTCATGAAAGGTCGTCTGGTCGCCAACGGGATTCCCGCCAGACGGATTGTCGTTTCCCCACCCGTTCTGCCGGAATTAAATAAAAAGTCCCAAAGTGGCGTGACAGCGAACGTGAAACAGATCGACCTACTTTTCGTCGGTCAACTAATTCGTGGGAAAGGTGTACAGTTGTTGTTGCATGCGATGGCAAAGATGAAGACGGCGCGAACGCTGGACATTGTCGGTACGGGCAACATGGAATCCGCATTGAAGGCTTTGTCAGAACGACTCGGACTTACCGACCGTGTTCAGTGGCACGGCTTTCAAGATCATCCGCAAGAATGGATGTGCGCGGCACGTTGCGTGGTCGTGCCGAGTTTCTGGCAGGAACCATACGGTCTTGTCGCGGCAGAGGCCGTTGCACTTGGGAAAAAGGTGGTGGCGTTCGCGATCGGTGGATTGCCGGAGGCGTGTGGCGGAAAAGCGACGCTTGTTCCCCCCGGCGATGTCGATGCGCTCACTCGAGCATTGGATGAGGATACGGAGTGTACCGAAACTGGAGAGGAGAAATGAACACGGGCTCGAATCCTACCGTCAAAGTATTTGTATTTATCGACGCGCTCGGTTGGAAACAGGTAGAAAAGTACGGATTTCTTACCGACCTCCTTCCCTACCGCCGTTCCGTCGAAATGCAGTTCGGATATAGCTGCACGGCCATTCCAACAATTCTCACTGGTGTCCGGCCAGCCGAGCATGGTCACTTAGCCTTCTACGACTACGCACCTGCGAAAAGTCCGTTCAAGGCGATGCGTTGGCTGGCGCCGCTGTTACGTCCACGAGATTTCTGGCGTCGTGGTCGAATCCGCAATCTACTCTCGAAGTTGATCAAACGCGCATACGGTTTCACAGGATACTTCCAACTCTACGGGGTTCCGATCGAACGCTTACCGCAACTGGACTACTGCGAGAAGAACAACCTTTTCGTGAAAGGTGGACTTGCACCGATTCCGAATTTAGCTGATGTCTGGGAGACTCAAGGAATGCGATACCATATTTCCGACTGGCACCTTCCAGAGACCGAGAATTTCCGCATCGCCGCCGATCATTTTCGACATGGCTCCGTGGATCGAGCGTTTGTCTATTCTGCGGCATTCGATGCCCTCCAGCACGACAACGTAGGGCAAGATGAAGTGTTGCGGCAAAAGGTGGAGAAGTATGCCGAATCGATACGCGACCTGTATCAGGCCCTTGACATTGGGCAGCGTCCTTTTGAACTGACGGTTTTCTCCGACCATGGAATGACCCCGTTACGCGGCACGATAGATGCGCCAACCGCAATCGCACAAACCGGACTGAAATGGGGGGAAGACTACGCGAGTGCGATCGACTCCACAATGGCGAGATTCTGGTGGCTAAAACCAGATTCTGAAACGAAAATCAGAGAGGCGTTCAAACAATTTCCCGGACATTGGCTGACGGAAAGCGAAATGAAATATCATGGCATCTGGCGAGAAGACCACAAGTTCGGCGATGCCATCTTCCTAGCCGACGCAGGCGTACAGTTCTGTCCATCCGACATGGGTGTGAAGCCGCTCAACGGCATGCACGGATTCGCTCCAGATGACGAAGATTCCCTCGCCTGCTGGTTATCGACCGTACCAGTACCGAAATGCGTATCGAGAGTATGCGACTATTTCCAAGTGATGACAGGTTGCGGGACCGCCAGCTGAGAAGCGGGATGCTGGGTAAGCGGTGACGATGGAGACTATGGTGACGATGGGGACGAAGGGGCACGACGGAATGTGTCCCTCCCACTCGTCGCTGTCGGCATCGCCAACCAATTTCAAGCCGCAAAGCGGCGATTTAATCTTTCATTGGCAACTTCGCCGCCTGTCACTCGTCACTCGGTTATTACGCGAAGTGCCGCAACTTGACACGCTTAACCAGCTTAACACGCTTATCCCGCAGGGCGGCTTCGCCGCCTGGCACTACTTCGCGCAGCGAAGTTGTTGTTTCTGTTGTTTTCTTTTCCATGCGATAGCTGAACCGGTGGCGAAAAATGCAACGTGTGCAGCTAAGTTGTTGTTGAATGATATCTATGGATATTGTAGAATAACACTCAATGAGTGTAAACAAAATGCGGCAAATTCTATGACTCCGTTTTTTTCCATCATCATCCCCTGTTGCGATGTCGAGCCATACGTGCGCGAATGTCTTGATTCCGTATTGAATCAGCCGTTCGCCAACTGGGAGTGCATCATTGGCGTAGAGACCTCCAAGGACAAAACCGAGGCGATCGTGCGCGAATACGCGGCGAAAGACGCTCGCTTCAAGGTGTTCACCGGTCCGCGCAGCGGCTCCTGCTCCGCCTCGCGCAACACGGGTATCG
>JAFYDR010000103.1 GCA_017544725.1 Kiritimatiellia bacterium | reverse complement strand
TGAATTCGCGAAAGAAGAAACGAGTATCTGAGGTTTTTACCTTTCTAAAGGAATCTGGGGCCGAGTTCGACGATGTCCGTGAACTGTTTTGCGGTCTGGGACAGAATATCCTCAAGGAATTTGCCGTATCCGATCCGGTGTGTGTCAGATTGATAGAGCATTTCGAAAAGAAAAATAAGGTAAGAGACCCGGAAAATTACGAGTCTTGAACCTTATATTGGTACCGGGAAAGGAACAATTGGTATGAACGAAAAATACGAGAACTCGTTGTATGCGTCTCTTCTATCGGATACTCCCGAAGATGCCATAATGCTTGACGCATGGCTTGACGAACGTACCGCAGATCTCGAGCGGACGATGGACAATCTTCCTGAGGAGATAAAGTCCGTCCGGCAGAACAATAGACGTCTTGCGTGCTCTGTAGGGAGTTTTGACAAGGAAATTGCACCAGGGCAGATACGTATCCTTTCGAAGCGTTTTACCACAGACCCAGATGTTATTCCGTATGTGGCTGTCCTCGAAGAATGGCATGAGGGAATGTGGCTTGTGATTCCGTTTTCGCAGTATTCCTACCCGGCAACACCGGGTGAGATGACCACAGGTTTGCGACATTTGGGATTGCGCGTGATGCAGGTTTGGAATGCCCGTACAATGCAGGAACCTTTGCTTGCCAAGAGTTTTCTTTTTGGCGAACTTCCTGATTCTGTGTGTCAGGATGGATTGTCGCTTTTCAGACATGAGATGGGAGGTGTAGATCTGCCAGAAGGCTTCGATTCGTTGCGTGGATGCGCAATCACGATGGAGGCTGATCCCCGAAGGGACTATGTTGCCGAGACAATCGCAAGGCTATGTCCTCTTTCGACCGCTGTGAAGGCCACGGAACGTATTCGTGCCGAGGTCGAACGAAGGGAATTGTCGGATAAAATGGGAAGAGAGTTTGCGAAGAGGATTGCCAAGCCAAAGTTCATCGAAGAGGAGATGAAGCTGGCGGCCGGTACGCGAAAGCCGCGTACGGAATGCTATGATGTCGGCGGAATCTCGCTTGACCTTGAATTCTCGCCGGAGACCGACGCGGTTGTCATGACTTTCTACGATGAGCAAGACGAGAAGTTCCTTGGTTATGACGGCTATGGAGTGATCGGTCGCGACGAGGAATTCCTTGGGGCGTTCTTGGATGGTTCCATCCGTGTGTCCGCTGAGGCTGTCCGCGGTTCGTTCATGCTTGTCGATCGTGATGGCGGGGCTGTTGAAATCAAGGCAAGGGATTGATGCGATGCACATGAAGGAACGCAAGGCCAGGACTTTCCTACACGAGTTCGCGGAAGCGCCCGAAAATGTGGTACTGTACCGTGATGAGGTGCTGTGCGAGGTCGCCTCCGACGAAAGCGCACCGCCAGAGGCTCGGCGTTACGCGCTTGCCGGACTTCTTGCAAGGTATGTGCTTTCGCCATCGAGACTGAGTGAAGGCGATGTGAAACGGCTCCTGGACCGGCGGCTGGGAGACGGAGTCGCGGAGAAGTTCCGCGACCTTTGCACGCTTTGCGAACGACGCGAGAGGGGCATGGATACGGATCTGCTGTTCAGGCATTTCGCCGGGATCCTGGACGGACGCATTCC
>JAFYDR010000102.1 GCA_017544725.1 Kiritimatiellia bacterium | reverse complement strand
GGCTGCCCGTTCCGCACAGCGCGGCCGAGGCAGTCCGGCTTGCCCGCGAGGGATATCTTGCCGAGACAAAGAAGATCACAGTCCGCTCGACCGCGGGCGAAAAGTTCGAAACCATCACGAAATACGAGCTTGGGCCTCGTCCCGAACGCGAGCCTGGCGATGACACGGCGGAGATCGGCATGTCCGGCGATCTCCACGTCGAAGACTTCGATCCGTCAGAAATTCCGTTCTGAGGTGCAAAACATGGATAAAAAGTGTTTCAAATGTGGACAGATACGTCCTCTTTCCGAGTTTTACATACATCCTCAAATGGCGGATGGTCATCTTAACAAGTGCAAAGAATGTTGCCGTTCAGATGCTTTGCAAAACAGACGGCGAAAGGCAGACTATTATCGAGCTTATGACCGAAACCGTACAACACAACCGCATAGGATTGTTCTGCGCAAAGCGACATGGAGAAGACAAAAAGAAATGGAACCTGAAAAGTACAAAGCCCGTACTGCAGCGGGCAATGCTATCCGCGACGGGAGAATCCCTCGCGGAACAGAATGTTATTTCTGTGGAGGAACGGACAATCTGGAGATGCATCACCCGGATTATTCTCAGCCACTGAAAGTGTATTGGCTATGCCGAATATGCCATCGCAAACTCGACGGAATGCTAAAAGTTGGCGTTCATCACGATTAAAACAATAACCCCTCAACGGAAGGAAAACAGACATGAGCTGGGGAACCTACTACCAGTACAACGGTTATCTCTCCCACATCGGGAAGAACGAAATCGACAGCAAGCGCGAAGAGTGCAACTCCGTCAACGACATGCTCTGGCGCGAAATCCTCGCCTACATGGCCGCCACGCCTCCTGCCTATGCGAAGGACGATGAAGGCAACGAGTATCCGTGGGCCGAGTTCATCGCTATGAAACTCAACGAATTCCGCGAGGAGATCGAAGAGAACAACATGCTCGTCGCCCGTCTGGATGACTGCGACGAAGCTCTGCGCGAGAACCCCGAAAACGTGACGGAGGGCTGACCTATGGCAAAAGAAAAAGATTACCGTGAGCAGATCGACCGTTCCGTCAAGCGTCTGGCGAAGGCGCTGAACCTCATCGAAGCCATGCGCGACGAACTCCAGTTCGTGTTCGAGCAGACGGAGTGGAACGATGAAGTCAAGTACCAGATCGACGAGGCCGCCGCGAAGCTCGGATTCTCGCTTGCCACGCTCAGTACATGGTACGACGACGCCGAAGAATAATCAATCAACGAAAGGAACATCCATGCCGAACAAACCAGAAACCGTTTTCTACGGTGAAACCCCTGTCCGCACGTTCGTCATGAACGGCAGAACCAAGTACGCCGCGCGTGACCTGTGCGGCATCCTCGGCTATCCTGCACCCCACAAGATGCTTGCCGCCGTCAAGACGAGACCGGAATACATCGACTCGGAAACCCGTGGCGGCACCCAGAAGCTCCGCGTGGCCGAACGCAAGGACATCGAAACCGTCCTGGACCACTGCCGCCACCGCAACGTGGAGAAGCTCCGCTCCTGGCTCCGCAAAGGTACGATGCCCAACGGGAATGCCCAAATGAAGCCGAAGTGTGCGGCAGACAAGGATGACAACGTCCTGCTTGTCTTTGTGTTCGACTGAGGTGGGAGGCATGACAAACCGCGAAGAAGTCATTCGCGCGCTGCGTCTGCTGTTTGCCCCAGGGGATGTGTTCGAGATCCGTATCCTGAAAGCCGTTACGGGCGGATATCAGCGTCCGCATACGGAATCCGGGTACTTCGATTTCGAGCACATCCCGCAGGCCGCCGACGCCATCGGCAAGATGCGAAGCTTCTCCGGCGCTTACGTCACGCTCAACCCCGTTGATCCCGACCTGCTTGCGCGGGCCTTTAACCGTATCGGTCCCGCCGAGCAGAACGCGACCACGGCGGACGATGACGTGTCGCGCCGGCGCTGGCTTCCCATCGACTGCGACGCCGTACGCAAGAGCAACATTTCAAGCACTGACGAAGAACACGTTGCCGCGCTCGAACTCGCCGACCAGATACGCAACGGGCTTGCCTCAATCGGGTGGCCGCAGC